>JAZRXC010000069.1:0-4119 GCA_045600025.1 Lachnospiraceae bacterium | reverse complement strand
CACTTTGTCAGATAGCACACAATGCCCGTATCGTAAAAATAGAGCTTCGGTGTTTTCACAAGGCGCTTCAAAAAATTATTTGAATAGGGATGCAGGAAAAAAATGATTCCCAGTGTCTCAAGAATATGAAGCCAGTCCTTTACCTGCTTTTGGTTGATATCTGCATCCTGGGCGATATCTGAAATGTTCAGCATCTGAGAGCACCTTGCGGCAACAGCCGTAATAAACCGCAAAAACTTTAGGGAATCTATGGCATCGGATAGCTCTTTTACATCACGTTCAATATAAGTGGAGAGATAGCTGGAATAGAATATTCTGCTGTTGGTGTTTTGCCCACTGACTACTCCGGGCATGGATCCCTTATAGATTCTTTCAAAAATGCCTTGGACATCAAGTTCTTTTCTGTTTTGTTCCCGTGTTTTAAGTTCGGCCAGATCAATACGCAAGGGAAACGCCTGGGCACCTGAAATTTCTGCCTGAGACAGTGCTGTCAGCGATAACACCGCAACACGCCCTGCTAACGATTCCTGTACGCCTTTCATCAGCTTAAATATCTGTGACCCGGTGAGCCAGAAATCGCCCGCTTCATGGTGCGTATCTACGTATATTTTAATATAAGTAAACAGCTCCGGCGCATATTGAACTTCGTCTATCAGTACGGGAGGCTTATGCAGCTCAAGAAAAAGCTCCGGATCAGTCTTGGCAAGGCTCCTTTCGTTCAGGTCATCTAAGGAAACATAGTTTCTGTTTGTTCCTTCCATCATCTTTTGAAGCATGGTGGTCTTACCGACTTGCCTCGGACCTGTTACAAGAACAACCGGGTATTCCTTTGTAACCTCTTCAATTACTTTCTCTAAGCTCCTGGTAATATATTCCATTCCATCACCTCTCTCGGCTATTTTTCACTGTGAATATATTTTAGCCGAACCCGTGAAGAATATCAAGCAGTTCTTCGGCTGTATTATATCTCTCCTTCCGTTGCTGACTAATAGTGCTGTACACTAGCGCTCATATCTATAACAGCGCTCATCGCAGATGCCTACAGCGGCAGGTGGATCATGGCGTACCTTCGTGCGGCTTGGGGCTTTCGCCCGGCTCAGGTAACGTATTTGATGATTGGATATTCAGTTGTCAAAGAACTCAGGGAGGCGATTCGTGCCTCTCTAAGAACCTGTTGTGGACTTTTTGGGGAAATTGTTAGTAGAAAATCAAAAAATTTTTTCATCACAGCTCCAGGCAAATAAAAAAACGTCCATCACACCTGTTTCCAGACGCAATGAGCGCATAAAAAAAGACCCGATGATTTTTCACCAGGTCCACTGAATGTTAAATTCTATTTTCCCTTGTAACCGTACCAGATAATATGGTCTAACTCGTCTTTCGTCATTTCATTGTCATCGCCCAACGTTGAAAGAATAGCCTCAATACATTCGGCATAGTTTCCGTATACTTCGAGAATATGCTCAAATCTATTCTTAACGTATTGCTTAACTTTATATTTTCCTTTCTTCACCGTTCTGCCAAGATATGAGAGCTCATATTCAGGAAGTGCAGCTGAAACTACATTATCGTATTTTGAATAACTGATACTAAGGTTAAGATAAGCACAAGCATACGAACAGAATTTCGAAGCAAATGAAATATTATATCGTATCCCATCCTTTCCTTTGGCTTTAATGCCAGCGGTTAATACGACAATGGGATGATTTGCGTTACCATTTAACTCTGTTAGTAGCGCAGCTATTAATCCAGATAAGTCGTGATAGTGTTTGACTATTCTGTCACGCATCACAATTCTTCCGTTTTCGGCTGCTTCAAGATGCGTAGAGTTTGTCGTGTCTATGGCAATGATTGCCCCTAGAATGCATTTTCTAAAATCAGATTCCGGTTTCGTTATTTCATTAAACCAGTATGCCGTTGTACCACAGAATTTACCTTCTGCCTTCGAGGCATTCAGCTCCGGATCGAAATCGTCATCGGGTGGGATTATTTTAGAATCCTTTGCGTAATTCGAATCCAATCCGACTATAGCTTCTGTAAAATCAGCATTCTTCCGTGTAAGGGCAGGCATAGTCTTTGCTTCATTAAGATAGTCCATTATATAAGGATTATCACTATGGATTATGTTCAGGGTCATACTCTATTTCCTTTTCGAAAACAGCCCCACAGAAATCAATCTGCAGGGCTGTTTTTTCAATCGCACATTTGTTTTTGCCCCAGTGGTGTACGCCTGGTGTAAATTGGTGTACAAATTGGTGTATGAGGCATATTATTGAGTCTTATTAATACAGCTTCGCGCCTGCCGGAATATGAGGATCTACCATCAACAGATTAAGCTCTTCTTCCTCGCCGCGCTTGTTGATTGCGGAGAGAAGCATGCCGCAGGAGTCGATGCCCATCATCGGTCTCGGAGGCAGGTTTGTGATGGCGATCAGGGTCTTGCCGACCAACTCTTCCGGCTCGTAGAATGCGTGAATACCGCTTAAAATGGTTCTTTCTGTGCCTGTTCCGTCGTCCAGAGTGAACTTTAAGAGCTTCTTGGACTTAGGAACTGCTTCGCAAGCCAGAACCTTTACAGCTCTGAAATCGCTCTTGGAGAAGGTCTCGAAATCAACTGCATCTTCGAAGAGCGGTTCAATCACGACGTTGCTGAAATCGATCTTTTCGGGTGCTGCAGAAGCTGCACAGGAAGGCTTTTCGGACTTTTTGTCTCCGTCCAACGACTTCATCGTAGGGAACAGCAGTACATCTCTTATCGCGGGGCTGCCGGTAAGAAGCATGACAAGGCGGTCAATGCCATAGCCGATGCCGCCTGTCGGAGGCATACCAATCTCAAGGGCATTTAAGAAGTCCTCATCTGTGTGGTTTGCTTCCTCATCTCCTGCTGCGGCTGCAGCATCCTGTGCCGCAAAACGCTCGCGCTGGTCGATCGGATCGTTCAGCTCTGAATAAGCATTGCACATCTCCCAACCATTGATGAAAAGCTCAAAGCGCTCAACATAACCGGGCTTATCGGGCTTACGCTTCGTAAGCGGAGAAACCTCAACCGGATGGTCCATAAGGAATGTGGGCTGAATGAGCTTATCCTCGCAAAACTCTTCGAAGAAGAGATTCAGGATGTCACCCTTCCGGTGACGTTCTTCATATTCGATGCCCTTCTCGTCCGCAAGCTTCTTGGCAGCGGCGGTATCGGGCACTTCATCAAAATCAATACCGGCATATTCCTTAACCGCATCAATCATAGTAAGACGGCGGAAAGGCTTTCCGAAATCGATAACATTGCCGGCATACTCAATCTGAGCAGTGCCGCATACTGTCTCGGCAAGAAAACGGAACATTGACTCGGTCAGCTCCATCATGCCGTTGTAATCTGTATAAGCCTGATAGAGTTCCATCAAAGTGAACTCAGGATTGTGGCGGGTATCAAGGCCTTCATTTCTGAATACACGACCAATCTCAAAAACTCTCTCAAGACCGCCTACGATAAGGCGCTTCAGATAAAGCTCAAGGCTGATACGAAGATGCAGGTCCTCATCCAGCGCATTGAAATGCGTATCAAAAGGACGTGCGGCAGCGCCACCGGCATTTGAAACCAGCATAGGGGTCTCAACTTCCATAAATCCGCGGTCATTAAGGAAACGGCGAATGCCTGAAATAATCTGAGAACGCTTAACAAAGGTATCCCTTACTTCGGGATTCATAATAAGATCAGTGTAGCGCTGACGATAACGCATATCCGTATTTGTAATGCCATGGAACTTCTCAGGAAGCGGCTGAAGTGACTTGGACAGCAGCACCATCTCAGAAGCATGAATGGAAATCTCTCCGGTCTTGGTCCTAAAGAGATAACCCTTGACGCCATAGATGTCACCGATATCCGACTTCTTAAATCCTGCGTAAGGCTCTTCGCCGATAACGTCGCGCGCAACATAAACCTGGATGTCCCCTGCAAGGTCCCGGATATTGCAGAAAGACGCCTTACCCATAATGCGCTTGAACATCATACGCCCTGCTATGCTGACAATGATAGGAGAAGCATCCATAATGCCGCGGCGCTCATTGTAATCATCGTTAATTGCCGCACGTGCCTCTTCTTCGGAAAGGCCCTCTGTATTAACA
>JAZRXC010000068.1:0-8761 GCA_045600025.1 Lachnospiraceae bacterium | reverse complement strand
AATATGCGCCAATCGAGCATTATCATGGCTCCGGTGGTTGCAGATACCCCTTTTCCGCCCTTTTGAATCGGAATAGGAAAGTTATTGCCGATTACGGCACCTATAGCTGTGTAACATACTAAAATATAGTTAAACTGTGTGTAACATATTCCGTCGCCGATAAGTCCGGCTACAATAATGGCTGCAACCCATACCTTAAATGCATCCAAAAAGAGGGTCAACAGTCCCCAGCCCGGGCCGAGCATGCGATTTATATTGGTCGCACCGGGATTGCCGCTTCCCATATGTGTTACATCGACATGTTTAATCTTGCATATTACATTTCCTGCTATAAAATTGCCGAATAAGTATCCGATTGCAAGTGCAAGTATTCTTTCTATCATGCTTTGTCCCCACGTTCGCGAACTATTATCTTAAGTGCTGTTCCGGAAAATCCGAATGTATCGCGGATACGGTTTTCCAAATACCTGGTATATGAAAAATGCATAAGCTCTTTGTCATTTACAAATACAACAAATGTAGGAGGCTTAATGCCTACCTGTGTAATATAGTAGAGCTTTAATCTCTTACCTTTATCTGACGGCGGCTGCTTTAACGTTACTGCCTCTGTCATAATTTCATTGAGTACGCCGGTTCCTACTCTTAGTGTCTGTGACGCAATGATTGCATCTATTTTTTCATATAACTTGCCGAGTCGCTGTCCGGTCATCGCAGATATAAACAGTATATCTGCATATGGCATAAATGAGAGAATTTCTCTGACTTTGCTTTCATGCTCGCGCATTGTCTTGTCATTCTTTTCAATCAAATCCCATTTATTTACAACTATCAATATGCCCTTGCCGCGATCATGGGCTATTCCGGCTATCTTTGCATCCTGCTCTGTTACGCCTTCTGAGGCATCTATTACCATAAGAACTATATCAGCGCGTTCTACTGCGGCAACCGCACGTATAATACTGTACCGTTCTATGTCTTCACTAACATGGCTTTTACGGCGCAGCCCGGCAGTGTCAATAAATACGTATTCTTTTTTGTTGTATTTTACAACTGTGTCTATAGCATCTCTTGTCGTACCTGCAACATCGGATACAATTACGCGGTTCTCGCCGACAAGGCGGTTCACAAGTGAGCTCTTGCCGACATTTGGCTTACCGACTATTGCTATGGTCGGGCGCTCATTTTCTTCGGTTTCGTCGGATCTTGCAGGAATAAGTTCTCCTACAGCCTCAAGAAGGTCACCGAGTCCGAGCCTTGAGGCTGCCGAAATAGGTACGGGATCACCGAGTCCTAAGTTATAGAACTCATACACATCCGGCATGAATTTTTCAAAATTGTCGACTTTATTTACCGCAAGAACAACCGGCTTGCCGGATTTTCTTAATATTGCCGCTACGTCACCGTCTGAATCAGTAAGGCCCTCTCGAACATCTGTGATAAATATTATGGCATCCGCAGTCTCAATGGCAATTTCAGCCTGCTCTCGCATGCTACGAAGGATTACATCCTGGCTCTTTGGTTCAATACCACCGGTGTCAATAAGTGTGAAGTTGCGATCAAGCCAAGAACAGTCCGCATAGATTCTGTCCCTGGTAACACCCGGTGTATCCTTGACTATAGAGATACGCTCTCCTGCAAGGGCATTAAAGAGTGTAGATTTCCCAACATTTGGTCTGCCGACGATGGCAATAATAGGTTTACTCATAACTAAATTATTATATAAAAAAATGCTTGAAAATTCAAGCATTTTAGGGGTTTTTGAATATTCGGTGATGTCAGTCTTTTTCGAAGTATTCGGCGACTTCGACGAGTCTATCGGCGATTGCTATATGCTGCGGGCAGAGAAGCTCGCATGCACGGCAACCGGCACAGTCACTGGCTTTCGGAAATGCCTTCGTAAGATTCCCGTAATACTCGAATTGCGAGGTGAATTTTTTCTCCTCTATCTCCTGTTTATCGGCATTGTACAGTGAGAAATACTTGGGAATAGGCATTCCTATAGGGCAGGCCGTTGTGCAATATGCACAACTTGTGCAAGGGATTGCAACAGCATGGGAAATAATATCTATTACCTTATCAATTACCTTCTGTTCCTCTTCGTTAAGAGGCTCAAAGTTCTCAAAAGTCTTAAGATTATCCAGCATTTGCTCCTCATTGCTCATGCCCGAAAGGACCATCATAACATCCGGAAGGCTCGCCGCAAATCTAAGTGCCCAAGATGCGACTGACCAGTCTGGTCTTGCGGCCTTCATAACCGCCTCTGCCTCTTCAGGAACATTTGCAAGTGTGCCGCCTTTTACCGGCTCCATTACGATAACCTTCTTGCCGCGGGATACTACCTCATCGTAGCAACGTTTTGATCTGATTCCTTCACTCTCCCAGTCAATATAGTTGAGCTGCAGCTGAACGAACTCGGCTTCGGGGAAGTAATCCAGCATATCTTTTAAAACATCTTCATCATCATGGAAAGAGAAACCGATATGCTTAACAAGACCCTGCTCTTTTTTCTCTAAAATCCATTTGCGGGCGTCAAAAGCCTTAACCTTATCGATGTAATGAATATTCAAATCGTGAAGAAGGTAGTAATCAAAATATTCTACTCCGCAGTGTTCAAGCTGCTTGTTGAATATCTTATCCATATCTTCTGCCGTTTCTGTAAAACTGAAATGCATCTTGGTCGCAAGCTGGTATGATTCTCTCGGATAGCGCTCGGTAAGAATTTTCTTTGTTGCCTCCTCGCCTTTGAAACTATGATACATCCATGCGGTATCAAAATACGTAAAGCCGCGAGCCATAAATTCGTCGACCATCTTTTTTGCATGTTCAAAATCAACTTTTGAGTTATCGTCTGTCGATAAAACCGGCAGTCTCATAAGTCCGAAACCAAGTTTTTTCATGTCAGTCTCCTTTTATTATATTTAATGCTTCTTCCTCTGAAATGATGGGAATGCCAAGCTTCTTAGCAGTCTGATTCTTGGAAGAATTAGATTGTATATCGTTATTAATCAAATATGAAGTCGCAGAAGAAACGCTTCCGGCAACCTTACCGCCGAGTCCTTCTATAAGCTCCTGAAGCTCTTTTCTGTTAGCAAAATGTTCAAGAGAGCCCGTAATAACAAAGGTCTTACCCGAGAGGTCCGCACCTTCCTGCTTCTCTTCCGGGGCAAATATAATCTCGGCCAGTATTCGATCCAACATCTGCTGATTATCTTCGTTCTTTAAATAATCCATGATACCGTCAGCAAGCACTTCTCCGATACCGTCAATCGAAAGAAGGTCTGCTTTTGATGCATGTCTGATACGGTCAAAGTCCTGATTGTAAAATTTCGCAAGCTGCTTTGCATTTGCCGCACCGATTCCTGCAATGCCAAGACCATATATCAGCCTTGCCGGAGTGGTCGTGCGAGCCTTGTCGATACTGCTTACAAGATTCATATAGGATTTCTCTCCAAAGCCGTCCATGACAATAATTTCAAGCATATGGCCTTCGAGATCAAAAATATCCGGAAGCGTTTTTATGAAACCAGCGTCAATGAATTTTTCGAGCGTAGCCTCTGATAAGCCGTCAATATTTAATGCGTTGCGGCTTACAAAAAGGTCAAAGCTCTTAATCTGTCTTGCAGGGCATAATTGTCCTGTGCAATGAAGAGTCTTAACACCGTTTTCGTCATGTATTTCCGTAGGAGCACCGCAAACCGGACAAAATGCAGGCGGATTAGCCGGGCCTGAGCCGGTAATATTCTCGGATATTTGCGGAATAATCATATTGGCCTTGTATACCGTAATCTTATCCCCGATACCGAGTTTTAAAGCTTCAACGATGCTTACATTATGCACGCTCGCGCGGCTTACACTCGTTCCTTCAAGCTCGACAGGGTCAAATACGGCAATAGGATTAATAAGTCCTGTACGCGAAGGACTCCATTCGATTTCCCGTAGTGTGGTCTCCTGAAGCTCGTCCGACCATTTGAAAGCTATGGAATCGCGAGGGAATTTTGCCGTGCGACCAAGTGAACGGCCATAGGCGATGTCGTCCATAAGAAGCACAAGTCCGTCTGACGGGATGTCATTTGACTCAATACGAGAGGCAAATGAAGCGACAGCAGTCTGCATAGTTGAAGCAGTTACAAACATGTAATCAACTGTATCGAAGCCCTGCTTTCGGAGCCAGTTAAGCTGTTCGGCTCTTGAATTTGCAAAATCAACACCTTCGGCCTCAACAAGTCCGAAGGCATAAAATCTCACGCTGCGTTTTGCTGTAATTGCATTATTGAGCTGGCGTACAGAACCCGAGCAGAGATTTCTAGGATTCTTGTATTTGCTTGCCTCATCGCCGAGCTCAGCGTTAATTTTTTCAAAATCGGAATATGTAATGATAGCTTCGCCTCTTAATACAAGGCGGCCTTTATATGAAATTGAAACCGGAACATTACGGAAAACCTTTGCATTGTTGGTGATTACTTCACCGATCTCACCGTTTCCGCGTGTTACCGCTTTATAAAGAAGACCGTTTTCATAAGTCAAAACAACGGTAAGTCCATCCATCTTCCAAGACAAAAGGCCCTTTTGATCACCGAGAAATGCTGCAAGCTCATCAACACTTTTTGTCTTGTCAAGACTGAGCATCGGGGCAATGTGGCGCTCCTTTGGCAGCTCTGAGAGCACCTCGTATCCGACATGAATTGTGGGGCTGTCTGACAAGCGTATGCCCGTTTCTTCTTCAAGCGCGATAAGTTCATCATATAGCCTGTCATATTCGATATTAGGCATAATCTCGATGCCGTCTGCGTAATATGCGCGTGCGGCTTCATTTAACTTATCAACAAGTTCTCTCATATGGTCCATATATGCACCTTAATACTTGTATTTAGATCCGCCGACAAATTCACGCAGAAGTGAATCCAGCGGGACATATTTTGTCTTCAAAGGCGGTACAATACGTACAATATCCATCAAGTATTTCAGCTTATGGGCTCTGGCAAAATCTGTTGTCATCTGCTCATCAAATTCAGGGATATCACGCAAATATTGAGCTAAAATACAAGGCTCATAATCATGGAATGTATCAATCTTAAGCTGAGCGTTGTCCCTATAGGGTCTTATGTATTTTTTCTCGCCCTCATTTACGCTTTCAGCCATCTGAATGGTATCAATAAGCGAATGCCCGCGGCCGATATAATCACGCAGCATGCGGCGTGCAACACGTATCTCTTCAGGTCTCAGAACTTTATCGTCATTTGTTACTACACGAGTTTCAGGCGCTACATACAGTCCCGTAGCTCTGTCTTTGAGCTCATCAAAAATCAGCGGATTTAGCATATGGATGCCTTCAACTATTATTACGCCGTCTTTATGACCGCGCATCTTTTTTGTACCGGCTCTACGACTGTTTTGAAAATCAAATACCGGCAAATCTACGGTTTTTCCGTCTGCAAGGCGATGCACACAGTCTATGAGCAGGTCTCTGTCGACACAGCGCGGATCTTCAAGGCTGGTAATATCTTCAGGTCTCTCTGAAAGAGATATGAAGAAATTGTCCATGGAAATCATATTTACTGCTATTCCGAGGTTGCGGATATAATCCATAAGTCTCATGGCAGTGGTGGTCTTACCGCTGCCGCTCGGGCCGGTAAGGCACACTATAGAGCGTCCGTCATCAATAGCATTTACTACCGCTGCTGCTGCCTCGCTTACTTTATCATGGAACTCTTCTTCGCAGCGCATAACAAATGCGGTCTCGTCGCGCATATCGTTTGTAATATCTTCGAAGTCGATTATTCGCATAATTTATCTATTTCCTCCTGATCAAGAACTCTGTACGAGCCAACAGGAATATCGCCCAGGCGCACATTCATTATACGAATGCGTCTAAGGCTTAATACTTTAATCCCCAATGTCTCACACATGCGGCGTATCTGTCTGTTAAATCCTTGTGTCAAAATTATATTAAATGATCTTGCACCGGTTTTCTTTACTTTACATGGCCTTGTCGTATACAGAGTTCCCTCAATATTAATTACCATTTCGCCACGAAGTTTAGATATAATATCCGGCGTCAGATCTTTATTTACTGTTACCTCATATTCTTTTTCATGCATATTTGAAGCTGCTGCAATATGCTGAGAAAGCTCTCCGTCATTTGTCAGAAAGATTAGTCCCTCCGACGCCTTATCAAGCCTGCCCACGGGAAATACGCGCGCCGGGTAATTGATAAGATTAATAATATTTTTTTCGCCCTTAAATTCTGCTGTTGTGCATACAACATCAACAGGCTTATTTACTGCTAATACAACTCTGTCTTCGCTAATGTTAACAGGTTTGTTATCGAGTTTCACTTCTTCACCTCCGATAATTCTGTCGCCAAGCAAAGCCGTATGGCCGTCTATGGTTACTCGTCCCTGTGTTATCATCCGATCGGCCTCGCGGCGTGATGCCACGCCGCATTTGGCCAAATACTGATTAATTCTTATACCTTCGCTCATGCCTCTTCCTTGCGGATTGTCTTACTCTTTATCTCTTCGAGAATCTGAGCTGTAAACTCTTCTATGGATTTGCTTCCTTCATCGCCGGCAAATCTGCTTCTTACCGAAACGGTTCCGTCAGCCTCTTCTTTTTCACCTACAATAAGCATGTAAGGAATTCGCTCCATACGTGCTTCACGAATCTTGAATCCGATTTTTTCAGAACGTCCGTCTACTGTAGACAGTATATCATTTTTAAGAAGCTGAGTGTTAATCTTATCTGCATATTCCTGATATTTTTCGGAGATAGGAAGCACACGAACCTGCTCAGGGCACAGCCAAGTCGGGAACTTGCCCTCGTAATGCTCGATAAGCCATGCAAGTGTACGCTCATAGCATCCCATTGATGTACGATGGATGATATAGGGAAGTGCTTTCTGTCCATTGGCATCAATATAGTACATTCCGAACTTTTCTGCGCTTGCGCAGTCAAGCTGTATTGTTACCATGGTATCTTCTTTTCCGTATACATTCTTTGCCTGAATATCAATCTTGGGGCCATAGAATGCGGCTTCATCATCAGCCTCGGTAAATCTGATATTATTCTTTATCATAACATTGCGCAGGCAATCCTGAGTTGTGTTCCAATACTCGTCATCACCGAGATACTTTGCTTTATTGTTCGGATCCCATTTTGAAAGTCTGTAAGTTACATCTTCAGCTACACCTAGAGTCTTCATAACGTAATTGGCAAGCTCTACGCAGCGGGTAAGTTCTTCCTCAACCTGTTCAGGGCACAGGACGATATGTCCTTCAGTTATAGTAAACTGGCGAACACGGGTAAGTCCGTGCATTTCACCTGAATCTTCATTTCTGAAAAGTGTTGAAGTCTCACTCATACGGTAAGGAAGGTCTCTGTAAGAATGCTGCTCGTTCATGTATACATAGTACTGGAAGGGACAGGTCATCGGGCGAAGTGCCATAACCTCTTTGCCGCTACCCTCCTGTTCAGCTTCCTTATTGAGAATAAACATACCGTCCTGATAGTGATCCCAGTGTCCGCTTATCTTATAAAGGTCTGACTTGGCCATAAGAGGAGTTCTGGTACGAACATATCCCCATTCCTTATCCTCAAGGTCCTCCATCCAGCGCTGAAGCGTCATAATCATACGCGTTCCGCGAGGAGTAAATAAAGGAAGTCCCTGTCCGATTACATCAGCAGTAAGGAATAACTTCATCTCTCTGCCTAGACGGTTATGGTCACGAAGCTTAATCTTTTCAAGGTTGTCAAGATAAGCGTCAAGATCTTCTTTCGTGTCAAATGCCGTACCGTAAATTCTCTGAAGCATTTTGTTCTTTTCATTTCCTCTCCAGTAAGCACCTGAAGATGAAATAAGCTTAAAATGCTTTATCCATCTGCTGTCAGTGAGGTGAGGGCCTGCGCAAAGATCAACATACGGCTCGCCTTCCTGAGTTCCGTTCATGCGAGGCTGTCTGTAGAACGAAAACTCGGCATCTTCCGGAAGGTCCATAATAAGTTCTACTTTGTAGGGCTCATCTTTTTGTTTCATAAGTTCGATGGCTTCAGGTCTTGAAAGTGTAAAGCGCTCGAAACGACGGCCCTCTTTAAGAATCTTTTTCATCTCAGCCTCGATAGCGTCAAGATCTTCGCGGCTGAAGGGATGATCTATATCAAAATCATAGTAAAAGCCGGTCTCTATTGAGGGACCAATAGCAAGCTTTGCTTCGGGATACAGATGTTTTACAGCCTCCGCCAAAATGTGGCTTGTGGAATGGCGAAGTGTATTTCTTCCTTTCTCATCGGAAAATTCAAACTCAGCAACTTCACCGTTTTCAAAAATCTTCATAACTTCCTCCTGAAAAATGTTTTATTATACAAAAATCCCTTGCAGAAATACATCTGCAAGGGACGAGTCATCTACCCGCGGTTCCACCCTCATTGCTTCATGGAAGCCTCTTAATTATATCCGTAACGTGGATCTAACGTGCCGTATTGGGGCCGCTCCGAGGTGGTCTTCATCATAGTTTCGCAAGTGCATCTCAGCTACGCACTCTCTCTGTAGCGGACTGCTATGATTACTCTTCTCATCAACGCTTTAAATAGATTATAACATTACAGTTAAAAATGTCAATTACTGTGCTTTAAATGAAGCAATATCAAGGTTAACAATATCCTGAATCTTCATCGTCACATCATCTTCGGTATAAATAAATACTACACCGAGTTTTGAAGTTGCGTCAGGTACTATAGGTGTAAGAACTGACAGATATGCATATCC
>JAZRXC010000067.1:0-15098 GCA_045600025.1 Lachnospiraceae bacterium | reverse complement strand
CTATTTAATTGTTCCGATCGGATTCGGACTTGCTGCCCTGCGTTCTGCGCAGCAGATCTTTTATATTCTGAGGAACAAAGAGACTGAAAAGGTACCTGATGAGGTACAGGAAGCTTTGGAATCTGTAGGAGGTGAGAAACTTTAATGACAGCTGTAGTATTTATCGTATTTGGTGCATTTCTCATCTTGGGCGCTCCTATTGTCACAAGTATGGGACTCTCGACCTTTATTCCTACATTTTTAGGCGCTCCCGGTGCCACTTCAGTAGGTGCTATGATCCGTTCCATATTCGGCGGTGCTGACAGCACTCCAATCATTGCGGTACCGCTGTTCATCCTTGCCGGAATGATTATGGCAAGAGGCGGCATCTCAAGACGTCTGTTTAATGTATTTGCATATTTGGTCGGCAAACTGCCTGCAGGTATGATATGTGCCACCATCATCACTTGCCTGTTCTACGGTGCGATATCCGGATCAGGCCCTGCAACCGCTGCAGCCGTAGGTACTATGACCATACCGCTTCTTGTAGAGATGGGGTATGACAAAGTATTCTGTGCCTCGATGGTAGCAACTGCAGGCTCCTTGGGAGTAATTATCCCGCCGTCCATACCTTTTGTACTGTACGGACTGGCTACCGGAGCGTCTGTCGGCAATCTTTTCATCGCCGGTGTAATCCCCGGAATCCTGATTGGTCTATTCCTGATGGTGTATTCCGTTATATATGTAAAGAGACACGGCGAAAATCGCGAAAAGCTCGAGCAAAAATATCAGGAGCTTCATCAGCAGTCTTTCGGTAAACTGTTCCTGGACAGCTTCTGGGCACTGCTCTCTCCCGTTATCATACTGGGCGGTATATACGGAGGATACTTTACTCCTACGGAAGCTGCATGCGTATCTGTATTCTATTCACTCATCGTCAGCATATTTATCTATAAGGATATGAAGTTATCACAGATCGGAGAAGTAATCATCTCTGCCGTTCACGGTTATGCCCCCATCTGCTTTATCCTGGCACTGGCAACCGGTTTTGCAAGAGCCCTCGCGCTTATGAAGGTTCCTCAGCAGCTTGCTTCATTCCTCGGTGATACCTTCAGTGCTTCCTGGCAGGTACTGCTGGCGGTTGTAGTCATAATGTTCCTGCTTGGAATGGTTATGGATACAGGTCCTGCAATAGTAATCATCGCTCCGATGCTCGCAGAAACACTGAAAGCATTCAATATCAGCGATATCCATTTTGGTGTAATCATGGTGTGCACACTGGCAATCGGTCTTGTAACTCCGCCGTTTGGACTGAATCTGTTTGTAACCGCACCTATGATAGATACGCCGGTGATGCAAGTCGGCAAGCGTGCTGTTCCGCTGATAATCTACTATCTGGTGGCAATACTGCTGATTACTTTCATCCCCGCGCTCAGTCTTATGTTACTGTAAGCCAATGGCTTATTAGATAAAAAAGGAGGAAATGCTATGAAAAAATTAGTATCTCTGTTACTGGCTTTGACCATGATGCTGACTATGGTAGCATGTGGCGGTTCAGATGACCCCAAGGGCCCCACAACTGCTGCCGGCGGATCAAGTGAAGTCTTTGATGCAGAGGGTGCTCCCGAATTCCTGTTTATCTTCGGACATGGTGCCGCAGAGGAATCCATCGGAGATCTGTACTGCAAAGAGTTCAAGAGACTCGTAGAGGAAGCTTCTCATGGCAAAATCAAAGTCGATGTATATTCCGGTTCAACCATCGGTTCTTACAACGAGATGATCCAGAATGTATCTACAGGCGATCAGGGCGGTCTGGTTCTTCAGCCTTCACCCATCGTATCTGTAATTCCTTATCTGTCCATGTTGGATCTGCCTTATGCATTCTACGGATGCACTTCAGATCAGATCAACTGGGTACTTAATGAGAGTGATTTCGCAACCAAGCTTAGAGAGCAGTTTGCTGAGAACAACGTATACTACGTAAGTTCTGTAAACGCAGGCGGCTATCGTGAAACCACCTCTAAGAATGCCTGCAAGACTGTTGCTGATTTCAAGGGCCTCAACATCAGAACCCTCGAGAACAACTATCATATGGCATTCTGGTCACAGATTGGTGCCAACCCCACACCTATCGCATTTGCTGAGCTGTATCTGTCACTGCAGCAGGGACTGGTTGATGCACAGGAGAATCCTTTCGATACCTCTTATGCAGCAGGCTTCCAGGAAGTTCAGGATTACCTGATCATGACCGATCATATCGCTTACAACAACATGTTCCTTGTAAGCAAGACTCTGTTCGATTCAATGCCGGCAGAATACCAGGCAGTATTCAACGATTGTGCCGCACAGGCTCGTGAATATGCTCGCGGACTGATGGCTGATGCAGACCAGACCTACAAGACAAAGATGCTTGATGAAGGTATGGAACTGATTGAGCTGGCAGACGATGTTAAGGCTGAGCTCAAGAGCAACGCTTCTGTTGTTGAAGGTATGCTCCGTACCGATCTCGGAAATGAAATCGTTGATGCATTCCTTAGCTCTATCGAGCAGGCAAAGACAAAGTAATTATCCGGGTTATTTGCTACATTAACTGAAGGCGAGGCTGCGCATGCAGCCTCGTTTTTTATCATATTCCTTTGTATATTTCATATGAAGTCCCATCCGAATCTTTAGCATAGAGTTTTTTTACTTTAAAAACGTCTTTTAATATATCTGTTTTTTCAAAACTTTCCTTTGTGCCCCAAAAAACACTCTTTTTATCATCTATCACAAGAATCTTGTCAGCAATCCTCATTGCATCATCTATATCATGAATACTGATGATGATGCATTTCCCCTTTGCTTTCAATGATTCAGCGATATCCAGCACTTCTTTCCTGTATATTGTATCAAGACTTGCCGCAGGTTCATCCAAAAGTACATTCTCTGTATCCTGCGCCATAATCATTGTGATATATGCCATCTGCCTTTCGCCTCCTGACATGTGACATAACAGTTTATCCTTCAGATACTCTGTTTTGGTAAAAGAAAATGCCTGTGACACTTTTTTGATGTCGTTTTCGCTTAAGGCACCGTTAATTTTGCTATAAGGAAAACGTCCCATTTCTGCAAGTGCTTCTGCGGAAATTGCCGGATTTGGCAAAAGCTGAGGCAGCATTGAAGTCAGTCTTCCATACGTCTTCTGCGGCAATTTTCTAATATCTTTGCAAAAACCGTCTACGTCGCAAACAGATATTTTTCCCGAGTACTTCTTTTGTACTCCGGCAAGACACTTCATCAGACTTGTTTTTCCGCTTCCATTTTTTCCGAGTACAACAAGAATTTCACCATTTAAAGCTTTAAATGTAACATCTGTTAATGTAGTTTTCTTGCCATATTTTAAAGAAAGATTTGTACAGGTGATCATTTTTTCTGTTGCCTCCTGTATAAAATCACTACGAAGAAAGGTGCTCCAATCACAGATAGCAATATCCCTGCTGAAATTTCGCTCGGCGCAAATACTGTGCGTCCCAGCAAATCTGCAAGTGTTACAAGTATTGCGCCTATGCACAAGCTCGCTCCAAAAAGCACTCTATAATCCCTGTGAAACAATTTTCTTGCCATGTGCGGCACCAAAAGCCCAACAAATCCTATCAATCCTGCAAATGATATGGACGCAGCGCAAAGAAGGCTGGCAAGAATAATTGCAAGCATTCTGAGAAAAACAACTTTGATTCCAAGTGTAGAGGCCACATCATCTCCCACCATAAGTATATTAAGTTTTGGCATAATAATTGCCGATAAAATAAGTCCTATAAGTATCAATAATCCCGGGACAATCAAATCTTTGATTTGTGTCCCTGAAAAGCCCCCTGAAGTAAATCCGGAATATGAAATAGCATTATCCGGAAAAAGTGATGTAAAAAGACCTATCAGCGCATTAAAGAACGCCGAGACTGCTACTCCCGATAGGACAATTGAAATCTTACCTGAATGGCCTTCAACGGAATCTGCTATTCCTATGACCAAAAAAGCCGTGAGCAACGCGCCGGCAAACGAAAAAGCCGGGATAAATCCCGTAGCCTGCGGTAAAAAGCAAATTGAGATTATAACCGCAAGACCTGCTCCGGAATTAATGCCAAGAACACTTTGCGAACACAAATCATTTCCCGTGGCACTTTGAAGTAAAATTCCCGAAACAGAAAGTGCCATACCTGATAGCAATGCACCAATAACCCTCGGGAGTCTTAATTCACAAAGAATAATCCTACTGTTGTCATCAATGCCACATATTCCTTCCCACATCTGAATCGGAGAAAGTTCTGCGCTTCCCAACATCAATCCACCGATAAAAACCGCCACAAGCATTGCAATAAGCAGAATCAGTATTTTTTTTTCACGTTTTGTTGCGTACTTCATTATTTTTAATACAAAATATCTTCTATGTATTCATAAGCTTTTGCCCATGAACAATTTGGTTTGTGATTAAAATAATCCTGCGGCAAAAAATACACTCTGTCGTTCTTCACTGCGTCAAGATTTTTCCAGCCATTGTCCTTTAACAACTCATCAACATATGCTTTTGCAGCAGTTTCATCACTCATAGCAACAAAAAAAATGATTTCCGGCTGACATTCAAGTATATATTCAACAGATAAATTTTCCGAGAGCCGTTCTTCTTCATCAACAATATTTTTGCCACCAAGATCGTCTATTATCCCGCAGGCAAAATGATTTGCTACCGTTTTTGCTTTCGTCGCACCGGCGGTGGAGCCTGCTCTTATGAACAGATAGGTGATTTTTTCTTCGTTACTTTGATGTCTTTCTTTTATGGATTTTATTTCTTCTTCAATCGCAATACCAAGCTTTGCATATGCATCGTTATTTTCATTTATATTGCAAAAAACATTTAGTATGTATAAATAATCCGAAAGGTTTTCTTCTCGGAACTGTGCAACAGGAATGCCGTTCTTTTTCAAAATTTGCGCCGCGGACACCTGCTCCGGATAGTCAGCTGTAGTTACAACAAAGTCGGGGCGGGCAGCTACAATCGCTTCAATATCCACACTATGCCCCGAACCATCATCCACCAGTACAGCATCTTCTCCGGCAAATCCTCTTTTTACTGCATCTCCTACTGTCACATCGACATTGCCACCCGATATCTGCCAGATTTGAGCGTAAGAGGCAAATAGTATTGCAGTCTTTTGAGGTTTCTTATTAAGAATGGCCGTATCTCCCATCGAATCAATAAATTTCATGAAGTACTCTTCATCGGATTCTAAAGAAGTCATTTCTTTCAATGAGTTCTGCTGTGAGCAAGCCGTAATCAACAGACTTAAAAACAAAAAGAAAAGTAATAAAAATGTTTTTTTCATACATTTACAACAGATATGCAAAAGCTCCGAAACATAAGCTTCGGAGCAAACAATAATAAGGAAAAACTAACACGTAGCCCCGCCTACCAAATGAAGTTGGGCTTCAAGAATCTCTTGCTTGCGATTCATAACATCGCCGGATTTCAGCTGGCTAATAAAATTATCAACTCCGATTCTTTCTATAAACATACCAAAACGCTCTCCGGTAATGCCCTGTTCTCTGTACAAAAGAAGTGATCTTTCAATCATTTCATCTACTTCTTCTTTTGTAAATATTTCATCGATTTCAATACCCGGATGCTGACGCTTGCCCCAATATCCTCCAACAACAATTTTAAAGCCATTCTGTTTTTCGCTGATACAATCAAAATTACACTTATCTATACATTTTCCGCAATTAGTGCATTTTTCAGGATCAAACTGCATGATCCCGTCTTCATCCTTCTGACAGATTTTTACGGGACACACATCAATAACCGCACACTTTGTACAAGCGGTACAATCATCCGCTTCGTACTGTGGTACTCTCTGGCCAATGATGCCAAAATCATTGAGGCTGGGCTTGATACAGTTGTTGGGGCAACCGCCTACACCGATTTTGAATTTGTGAGGTAACATGATATTGTGCCATCCATTGTAGTATTTCTCATGCAGTTCCTCTGCAAACTTCTGTGTATCATATAATCCATGAATGCACACTGTTCCCTTGCACGCAACGATAGGACGTACAACTGCACTTGTTCCCCCTGTGTATAAGCCGGCCTGTGCAATATACTTATCAAATTCCTCAATGACATCTGCTGTAAGTCCCTGTACTTCTATCGTCAGCCTTGATGTCATTGCTATCTTTCCGTTTCCGAATTTCTCTGCCGCATCTGCCGCAACTTTCATCTGCTCGGTAGTCATGACTCCGTTGACCGTAATAACTCGAGCTATAAAATGCTCATCATCTCTGGTGATTATATAGCCTCGGCGTTTCAACGCTTTCTTTTCATCTGCTGTCAATGACATTTTTATTTCTCCTTAATCTTCTAAAACTTTTTTATTAAACAAAGTTCCGCCTTCAAGCACATACGTGTTCGAATAGCCATACTTTTTTAATACATTTTGAGCAAGATATGTACGTTTACCAGTTGAACAAATCAGTAAAATCTTTTCACCTGTCTCAAGACCATCCACAGGGCCGTCAACCTTTGTAAAATCAAGATAAGGTAAGTTATTAATAGTTTTTACTATAGAGCAATCTACCATCTTGTAGCCTTCGGCCTTGCCTTCTGCAAATTCGCGCGGTGTCATGGTGATCACCTTGCCCTCCAGCTTATTAATCAGTACATTTACCGCAACAGAGAAAGGATGAATCGCTGTGGAAAATGGCGGTGCGTACGCAAGGTCCAGATTCTGCAACTGATCAATGGTAGCTCCGAGTGATATGGCGGTAACTGCTATATCAACAAACTTGTCGACCTTATCATTTCCCGCAGTCTGAAGTCCGAGCAATTTTCCGGAAGACTTATCACATATCAGTTTAATAAAGCATTTGGCAGATCCCGGATAATAATGAGCTTTATCATCCGTTCCTATCAGAACCGTCTCAACATCGTAACCTGATGCGATTGCTTCCGACTCGGATAAGCCGGTTCTGCCAATCTCAACTCCTGGCAGCTTTGCAACTCCGGTTCCGAGAACGCCTGCATAGATGCTGCTTTCTCCTGCAATATTCAGCGCAGCACTCCTGCCTGCGATATTTGCGGTAGAACCCATTGCAGACCACTGGCGGTTACCTGTTATCCTGTTTACAACCATGGCGCAATCGCCTACTGCATATATATCGGGAACATTTGTCCTTGAGCTTTCATCAACAAGTATTGTTCCCTTTAACATCTCTATCCCGCTTCCTTCAAGGAATGCGGTATTGGGCCTCATGCCCATGGCAAGAACGACTGCATCTGTCTTCATGGGACGCTTTGTGGTTATGACTTTTGTTACTTTTCCGTCTTCGCCTTCCAGCCCCGTAAGTCCGCAATCAAGGAACGGAATAACACCATTGTCGGCAATTACATGCTCGATATATTCGGAAAATTCCGGATCCATTATGCCGGACAAGACGTGGTGAGCATATTCTATGACAGATACTCTAACCTCTCTCGCCGCTATATTCTCTGCAACCTCGAGTCCTATGAGACCACCGCCAACCACTATCACTCTTCTGATTTCGCCGGCATCGATCTTTTGACGCAATGACACTGCATCGTCGGGTGTTTTCATGAAGAATACATTTTTCAGATCCAAGCCTGATACTTCAGGTGCCCAAGAAGAAGCACCCGAAGCAATTACAAGTTTGTCATATGTCTCTGTGAGCTCTTCACCTGTTTCTGTGTTGCGAGCTTTTACGTATTTTTCATCGGTATTGACGGCTGTAACCTCTATGCCTGTGCGAACCTGCGCTCCTGTCAGAGCTTCAAATGTCTCAGGTGTATTTACAACGAGTTCCTGCCTCGTCTCTATGAATCCGCCGAGATAGTACGGCAGGCCACATCCTGCGTAGGATATATCACTGCCTTTGGTCAGTATTAAAACCTCAGCGCTACCATCTTCTCTTTTTAGCTTTGCGGCAACTTTTGTTCCGGCTGCTACGCCTCCGATGACAACTACTTTCATAACTTACTCCCTGATTATTTCTTCTTGAATATTCCCACGATGCCGTTCTTCGCCTTGGCAGCAAGGGCATTAAACCACTTCTGCTTTGACAGGATTGTAAATACAATTACGAGGAAAAGCACCAGCGTAATAGGGCGCGTAAAGATGGATTCTATGCAACCGCCTACGCCTCTGTATGCAATCAAAGCATTTCTCATATTTCTCTCTAATAAATTGCCAAGAACCATGCCGAGGATCATGGGTGAAGCAGGATATCCAAAACGCTTCAGAAGATATCCTGCAACACCGAAGAACATCATGAAAGCCACATGTGATAGGAGGTTATTATTTGTAAATGCACCAACTACTGCAAGAATTACAATGATGGGGAAAAGTCTGCCCTTCGGAATCTCACAGAATTTTGCGAAAATCTTAATTCCCGTCAATCCGAAAAACAGCAGGAATATATTACCTATAATACTAAGTGCCGCAATCAGATAAAAGAACTCCGGGTTCTTGTCAAGCAGCGTAGGGCCGGGGTTAAAGCCATGCATTGTGAACGCTCCCAAAAGAATGGCTGTAATTCCATCTCCTGGTACGCCGAGAGTAAGCATTGGAATGAGTGCGCCTCCTACTGCTGCATTATTTGCAGTCTCGGGAGCAATTACGCCCTCAATAGCACCTTCACCGAACGGAACTTCAGGATTCTTTGTAGTCTTTTTGGCGTGATCGTAAGCCATAAATGCGGCTATTGAACCACCGGCTCCGGGCAATGCACCTATAACAGTTCCGATGACAGAGCACTTAAAAGTAAGCCATGCATTCTTTATTACCAGGCCGAATTCCGGAACTATACGAGACACATCCTGCTTTACTTCTTTAACCTGATCTCCTTTGCTTACCTGAAGCAATGCCTCGGCAAATCCGTACAGTCCAATCATAGCCACAACATTATTAACACCTGCAAGCAGACTATGTGATCCAAATGTAAATCTCGGAATGCCACTAATGGAATCAAGACCAATACGGCTGATAAGGATACCAATGCACGCGGCGATAAACGACTTTGTAATACTTGAATTGCCCAGAGCTCCTACCATAAGCACACCCATTATTCCAAGCAATAAATAGTCCATAGGTCCAAAATTAACTGCGAGTTTTGAAATTGCTGGAGTGAGAAGTATTAAAAATACGCTTCCGATTAGTCCGCCTATAACAGACTGTGTAGTAGATACACCTATAGCTCTGGCCGCCTTACCTCGCTGCGCCAAAGGGTATCCGTCAAAAACCGTTGCAACCGCTGCGGGTGCACCGGGAATATTCAATAGAATCGCTGATCTTGATCCGCCATATACCGCTCCGATATAGATACCCATCATAGCGGCAAGTGCGAGATACATATCCCAGCCGTAAGTTACTGAGATAAGCAGCGAGATTGCCATCGTACCGGTAAGTCCGGGGATGGCGCCAACATATACGCCAGCACATGTGCCAAGTGCCAATGCAAGGAGAAGCATGGGGTTGGTAAATGGCATTAATATAGCATCTAATATACTCATGACGTCCTCCTGTTATGGTAAAAATACTTTGAATACTACTTTAAATATCACATAAAGTGCTGCAACACATATCGCGGTGTAAATGGCGTTTTTGACATACTGACCGCGCATTAGGTAGCACATTGATGCCATAAGGAAAATGCTTGAAGCAATAATGAAGCCTACTCCCAGCTGCAAAAGGAAATAATAGCCCACTGCCATCAGAAGGAAGATAAAGCATCTGAAGGGCATAACAAATTTTATAACTGCTACTATTTTTTCTTTAAATGGTTTGCCCGCTATTTCGCTCTTGCTCATGAGTTTTTGAATGCAATCAACTATTGAAAGCAATAGCATTACACCCGATACAATCAGCGGGAATGTTGCGGAACCGGATATAACAGGATCCTCTTTGTATAATTGAATAGATGAGATGAAAAACACAAGTGCAAAGGCAATTAGCAAAAAAGGCATTACCTTAGCTCCGGGCTTAAGTAAAGTCTCCGTTTTCTCCTCAACCGGTTGTTTATTCTCTTTGTTATCCATTTTTCTCTCCAAATTATGCGTATGTAGTGGTAAGGGGGAACTTCTCCTTACCACTACACAAAATCAACATGGCATTGAATTACTTAATGCCGAGCTCCTCAAGTGTATGTGTTACTTCACCTGCTTCAACAAGAGCCTTGATTGCCTTTGTTCTCCAATCCTGAAGGAATGTCTTTGCCTCGTCGCCTGTAAGTCCGAGTCCGTTAAGTCCCTGGTCTACAAGTGTCTGCTGGAACTCAGCTGAATTGTAAGCCTGAGTAAATACATCGGTAAGGTAATCAACGATTGCCTGATCTGTTCCTGCAGGAACGCATACCGTGTAGATAGCGCCGAGAGGAAGATACTTCTCCATCTCAGGGAACTCTTCTGACATAGTGGGAACATCGTCCCATACACGGTCCTTGCTGATGGTGCACAGAACACGAACTTCTCCGCTCTCCTTGTAGCTGGTTACGCCTGACAGAGCTGTTACACAGAAATCTGCGAAGCCGCCGCATACGGTCATTACTGATGATGAGCTACCTTCTGAAGTGTATGTGCCGGGATCGAAGCCTGTAGAAGCCTTCCAAATAGCTGAAAGAGTACCATTGATACCAACCTTTCCTGAAGCAACCTTGATGACGGTTCCGGGGTTGGCGATTTCAGCATCAAACATTTCTCTTGCTGTTTTGTAAGGGCTGTCTGCTGCAACAGTGATGGTCTGAATAGCCTCGCCTACAACCATAATCGGAATAACATCCTCATATGTCTTATCAATCAGGTCATATGCATCATAGAGCGCAGGAGTCTCTGCACCGATACAGAGGGTATATCCGTCTGCAGGAGACTCACAAGCTGCGAGCCATGAAGTTGATCCTGAAGCGCCTGCAGTGTTTTCTACAGTAATGCTCTTGCCGAGAATCTTCTCTGCGGGAACAAACAAAGCTCTCATAACAAGGTCTGTTCCGCCACCGGCACCATAACCGATCATAGCTTTAAGATCTCTCTCGGGGAACTTGAGCGCTGCCGGAGTGGTAGCTGCTTCAGTTGTCTGATCTGCTGCTTTGGTTGTAGGTGCTGCAGTTGTCGGGTCTTCAGCACCGCCGCAAGCAACAAGTGTCGCCATCATAACGAGTGACAGCGTAAGTGCGATGATCTTTTTCATCTTTTTTTCCTCCACTTATTTTGTTTTTCTATTTATCAGAGCCACTGCGGCTCTTACAGCTAAAGTATAGGTATCGAGTTGCATTCCCATAATGACTGCGGTTGCAACCTGAGTTGTGATGCCTGAAGGATGTCCCTCTTTCTTTTTGAAAAGGTTGGCCATATGTATTTCAACAATCGGAACCTTCATAAGAGCCATTGCCTCTTTTACACCGCAATCACAGTTGGTAAATGCACCTGGATTGATGATGATGGCATCCGTTCCATTAAAGAAAGCTTCATGAAGCTTATCTACGATGTCTCCCGCATGGTTTGACTGGAATATGCTCATATCTACATCCAGTTCCTTTGCAGTCTCCATCATTGCTTCATTTACGCTTTCAAGCGAATTTCCGCCATAATATTCAGGGTTTCTATATTGAAACATGTCGGCATTTACGCCGTGAAGAACTAATATCTTTTTCATTTTTTCTCACTTTGCTGTTCGGCAAGAAGCTTGTCAAATTCAGCCTCCCATTCTTCATAATTATCTACCTTATATCCGCAACGTCTTTCTGCATTCATCATTTGAAGTCTGATTAACATACTTTTGCCGCTGAGAATTTTGCATCCCGCCTGTCTTGCTTCTCGAAGAAATCGTGTTTCAGCCGGATTGTAACAGGCGTCAAAAGCAACCTGCCCTTCTCTGAAAACACTTGCATCAATAGGCGTTCTATCAAGGCGTGGAGCCATACCAAGTCCTGTAACATTCATGATGACATCGCTCTCATGTGCCAGTTTCATAACCAGCTCCTGATTAGCATTGTCGATGACTTCAGCTATTGGGGCAAATGAGGTATTTATAGTATCTGCGAGTGATTCTGCCGAATCTTTGGCAATATCGGTTATATATATCTTCTTTGCGCCTCTGTTAGCTATCGCTCCGCAAATAGGTCTACCTGCACCTCCGGCACCGATGAGAAAGAAGGTTGAGCCCTCAACAGGAACTCCGAGGTGATCCATTCCGAAGAGAAAACCTTCTCCATCGCGGGTAATTCCCATCACTTTTCCATCCACGAAATGAAGGTGATTGACCGCTCCGATTTTTTGAGAAAATGGATCAATCTCATCACAATATTTCATGGCTTCAACTTTATATGGATGAGTAATTCCAATATCGTGAACATTCATAAGCCGAAGTCCGGCTATCAATGTCCCAAGGTCTTCCTTATTCTCAAGCTCAATAGGGAACCGGAGGGTGTTAATTCCCATTTTTTCATACATTACATTTGATAGTTTGGAAGACAAGGACTGTCTCATCGGATATCCGATTGTCGGTGCAAGTATTGTATCTACTGTTACCTGTTTCATTATTTGTCCTCAATTAGTCCTCAGGAGTGGGCTCCATTTCATCAATGAAAGGAAGCACTGCGTCTTTTGAGCATACAAATACCATCTTCAGCGGCTTATCACCATCATTCACATATCCGTGAGGCACTCCTTCGGGGAAGAAGATGACATTTCCTCTCTTGAAACGTCCGACCTCCTTGCCGCCTTCACCAAGAAGTACGCCCTCGCCTTCTATTACATAATTGAACTGCTCTGCATTCTCATGAACATGAGTTGAACCGTGACCTTCGCCAGGTGCAATCTCTACAATACCGATTCTGAAGAATTCGGAATTGTGGATATCATGATCAATAACTCTCCATACCTTGCTTTTCTTTCCGGGGAAAGTGTAAAGCAGGTGCTCTTCTTTCTTCATAGGATGTATGCACATAAGTCTTCTTTTCTCTTCCATTCTTTTGTCCTCCGTTATCACTTCTTGTTATTTCCGTCTTTTTCTGCGTCTACCTTGGTCTGACCATCAACCGTAGGAAGTTCTCCACCTGCTGAGTACCACCATATCTTATGAGATACCGTAATGCCGGGATCAATGTTCTGGTTGCCGCCCTTTGCGCCAGCACCGCCATGATAAGTGTTCTTGGGAATAAACTTGAAGTCGCCGGGGCCTGTAGTCCCGACAAATTCGCCATTCTCACCGATATTAGTAAGTTCCATACCTGCAATGGTATAACTGCATTCTTCGCTTGTCGGATGGATGTGGGGCGTGCTCACTGACATAGGCGGATTAACTGTAACGCCTGCTACAAAGTATTTAGAACCCATATCAGTGAACTTGCCGATTCTGTCGGCTTTGATGATGCGGAAATTCTTACGAAGGGTATCTGTCTCGGCTGAACCAACCCAAACCTTTTCGCAGTCTGTCCAAGGATTAATGATAATTGCCTTTTTTTCTTTTTTTTCTGCCATGTTTTTTACCTCTCTGTAATTTTGTCTTTCGACTTTGTAAATAATAATAACATAACGCTGCAGATGCTTGATTTCGATATTAAACAAGCGCTATCGTGATTAGCGATACCCCCGTATATTGACATTATCAAATTATTTTATTAGAGTAACATTAGAGGTACATTGAGAAAGGATTTGCTATGGATTTTAATCAATTCAATTATTGCACCGAGGCGGCAAAGTACAAAAGTTTTTCAAAAGTGGCAGAAAGATGTCACGTTTCGCAATCTGTAGTCAGCGTTCAGATTAAAAAGCTTGAAGATGAACTGGGCATCCGCATCTTTAAGAGAACTTCAAGCGGAATTATTCCGACGATTGAAGGTGAACGATTCTTGTCCTACGCTTATGAAATGCTTGATGTTAAAAAAAATATGGAAAACGACTTGCAAAAATTTCAAGCCTCTATCAACAAATCTTTGTCTATCGGACTTGCTCAATGCACAGCAATATACAAGCTCACACAATGTGTTGCAGCATATCAAAAAGCAAGCCCTGACGTAGAGCTGTCCTTTGAGGAAGGATATAGCGAGGAATTGCTCGATTTGCTGCGCTCAGAAAAAATAGATGTGGCATATTTGTCAGGACTAAGTCTGCCTTCGGATTTGCAGACACAAAAGATATTCCAATCAGAAATAGTTGTCGTGACATCGCCTGATAACAAAATCGGTCACGGCGATGTTATAGATCTTGATAATCTCAGAAATCAGACTTTTATATTTTCAAAAGATTCTTCTATATATCGGGCAGTTAGAAACCTTCCGGAAGTTATTGCCGCTAAAAAACGCAACGAAGGGTTCTTCAACTTTCATATCACAAAGAATTCCCATATCTATACTAATCTTTCTCTTGTTGCAAATAATGTCGGAATTAGCCTTGTTACCATTACTACAGCAAAATCCTTCCCCGGCGATCTTCGTATAATACACCTGAAAAAACCTTTATCTCATTACATCTATCTCGCCACCTCCGGTTCGAAGGACAACGAGCTCCAGAAAAATCGCTTTTTTAAATTTAATTCGACATATCATTTTCAATTGTAAAACGAGTTTGATATATGGATATGACTTGCAGCTTCCATCCGATTTATTTTACCCGGAAGAAGAATTATCGTCTTAACGCAAATTAAAAACAGTTTCGCAATTACGTAATCAGGAACTGCATATACAACAAATAAGTCCTGTAATAAAGCACACATCAAAAAGCCTCCTTCTACGGCACTATTCCGTTGAAAGAGGCTTTTCGATTATAGAATACTATTGTTTAATTATCAGACTTCCGGCAGGTTTTGCGGTACCTGTGTGCTTGTCTTCCTTATATGGAAATATGCAATTCCCATAATGATATACATTCCGGAAATAGCAAAAAGCACCTTTATTTCAATCAGATTGTATAACAGTACGCCTATGATTCCGCCAAGAATGAAACCGATTATGAGTACGCCCGGAACCAATCCGAAGTACGCGTTTTCAGACTTGTTACCACGTATTCTATAGCCTATATAAACTCCGAGATCTGTTAGATTGCCGGTCATATGCGTCGAACGCACAAGGACACCTCTGACAGATAC
>JAZRXC010000066.1:0-6698 GCA_045600025.1 Lachnospiraceae bacterium | reverse complement strand
TTGTTTTTATTGGATTTTATTTACAGAAAAGGAGCGGCGAAGGTGCTTATTCCAGCAGAAGAGCCGCAGCAGGAATAACCCTGAACTCAAGATCAGAGAATTTCCCCAGAACTTCACCATCTACATGAACTGCAAGAGGCGCGTCCAGATGAAGGACCGCCTTTTTACAATTTGTAAGAGTGATGCCTTCGTGAGAACCATGTGCCTGCTTTTTTGAAGCAAGGAGCCCGGTGGCAAATTTAATTCTTGTGTGGGGCGCAACAAGGCACAGAGACAGTTCTCCGTCGAAAGGAGTAGCATCAGGGGCAAATTCCCATCCGCCGCCTTCGTACGGGGTATTGTGACATGATAAAAAGGCAAAGTCCGAGAAAGAATATGTCTTTTCATCATCAAGTGTGAGAGTGCCATTAACCTTTTGATAAGTGGCTGCAGCCTTTAGGCCTATGAGCGTATAGGCAAAATCTGCCATATGAAACAAATTGAAGAAATCCTTGGTCTTGCTGTGATTAATATTATCGCAGACAGCAGCATCGTAACCGATACCGGCAGATACCGAGAAGCAGCGACGCTTGCCGCCATCGTAAATAAGTTCTCCCACGTCAAGAGGGGAGACTTTTTTTGCTGCTAATATGTGTTCCAGTGACTCATTTATATCAAAAGATCTGTTAAGACCGCGGGCAAAATCATTACCTGAGCCTGCAGGAATGCAACCGACGATTGGGTGGGTATCAAGCGGAAGGCCTGTAAGCATTTCACCGATGGAGCCGTCACCGCCGACTATTACAATCGGATCAGTGGCGCTTGTCCTTGCCGCAGCGGCTACCCTTGCGAGCTCTATCGCATGTCCGCGATGGGCTGTTACATAAACTTTATAAGAAATGTTACGCTGGTCTAATATTACTTTTAAGGATTCCCAAAGGAGTTTTCCCTGGCCCGTACGGGCATGAGGATTAACAATAAAATGTATCATAATATTTCCTCCTTAATTCCAGCATATTATAGCACAAATGAATGAAATTGACTTGCAAAAGATTGAAAAAGTTGATTTTTTCGACATTTATCTATATAATTGACATGCTGCATATTATGGCAGCAGGGAGGGCTATTGTGAATATTCTTGATACTAAATCAATAAACGCACTCAGGGTGCTGTCAATTGACGCTATACAAAAAGCAAATTCCGGACATCCCGGACTTCCTCTTGGCGCAGCGCCTATGGCATATGAGCTTTGGTCACGCCATATGACTCATAATCCGTCAGATCCTACATGGATTAACAGAGACAGATTCCTACTTTCCGGAGGACATGGCTCTGCACTTCTGTATTCGCTGCTTCATCTTTTCGGCTATGGTCTTACAAAAGAAGACATTATGCAGTTCAGACAGCTCGATTCACTCACGCCCGGACATCCGGAGTATGGCCATACAAATGGCGTAGAGGCAACAACAGGTCCACTCGGCGCAGGTCTCGGTATGTCTGTCGGCATAGCTGCTGCGGAAGCACATCTCGGAGCAATATTCAATAAAATCGGATTCCCGATTATAGATCATTACACATTTGCAATCTGCGGAGACGGTTGTCTTATGGAAGGTATTTCCTCTGAGGCTCTTTCTCTTGCGGGAACGCTCGGACTTGGTAAGCTGATTATTCTCTATGATAGCAATAAAATCAGTATAGAAGGCAGCACGGACATTGCATTTACCGAGGACGTTGCGATGCGTATGAAGGCTTTCGGCTTCCAGGTGCTGGATGTTGCAGACGGAAATGATATCGCAGCTATCGGAACTGCCATAGAAGAAGCAAAGGCGGATACCGAGCATCCTTCATTTATCGTAGTTCATACGACCATAGGTTACGGATGTCCTGAACGACAAGGCACGGCTAAGGTACACGGTGAGCCTTTAGGTGATGAAAACATTATTGCCACCAAGCATTTCCTTGAGTGGGAGAGTGACGAGCCGTTCTATGTTCCTGAAGACGTATATAACTATGTTCGCGGATTTGGCGCACGCGGAGCTTCCGCGCAGGCTCAGTGGCAGGAACTGCTTGAGAAATACTTTGAAAACTATCCTCAGATGAAGGAAGTCTGGGATAATATCTTTAACAAAGATGTTGCCGAAGAACTTCTTACGGATGAAGCATACTGGACTATGCCTGATAAGCCGGCGGCCAGCCGCAACTTATCCAATGTCTGCATAGAAAAGCTTAAAGACATATACCCCGCGCTTATGGGCGGATCGGCAGACCTTGAGCCTTCAAACAAGACTTACATGAAGGACCAGGGAGATTTTTCAAAGACAGATTATACAGGACGCAACATGCACTTCGGTGTACGTGAGCTTGCAATGGGTGCAATCGCAAATGGTCTTGCCCTCCATAAGATGAAGCCTTATGTAGGTACATTCTTTGTATTCTCAGATTATCTTAAGCCGATGGCAAGACTTGCAGCGCTTATGAAGCTGCCGGTTACCTATGTTATGACTCATGACAGCATCGGTGTCGGGGAAGATGGTCCTACTCATCAGCCTATAGAGCAGCTGGCAACTTTCAGAGCAATGCCGGGCATCAATGTTATTCGCCCCGCAGACGCACAGGAGACCGCAGCAGCCTGGTATATCGCAGCAACTTCAAAGGATAAGCCCACCATGCTTGTTCTTACACGCCAGAATCTTAAGCCGGTACTTGATGACGGACACAAGGCGCTTAAGGGTGGATATATTCTGGCAGGCAGCGAGAAGGCTATTCCGGATGCGATTCTTATTGCTACCGGTTCGGAAGTTTCACTTGCATTAGATGCAAAGAAGAAGCTTTATGAAGAGGGAATCGATGTGCGAGTTGTAAGTATGCCGTGCACGCAAATTTTCGAAGAACAGCCGGACAGCTACAAAGAAGAGGTACTTCCGAAGTCAGTCAGAAAGCGTGTTGCAATCGAGGCTCTTTCAACATTCGGTTGGGAAAAATACACCGGACTTGACGGCGCGGTTATCGGCATGACTGCATTCGGTATGTCCGCTCCGCAGTCACAATTATTTGAGAGATTCGGATTTACGGTTGATAATGTAGTAGAAACTGTAAAGAACCTGTAAAATAATTATTGACAAAGATATTTCCTATAGGTATAATCGAAAAGCACGTTTTTAGAGAACGATAGAAATGGAGGCGAATAGTTATGTCAATTTGTCCTAAAAATAAATCATCAAAAGCAAGAAGAGATAGCCGCAGAGCTAACTGGAAGATGTCCGAAGCTACCCTTGTAAAGTGCAGCAAGTGCGGAGCCCTTATGGCACCTCACAGAGTATGCAAGGCATGTGGCGCTTACAATAAGAGAGAGATTATTCCTCAGGACAACTAATCTTGCTTGACTAATTGGGGCTCTGTGAAGAGCCCCTTGTAATCTGCAGTTGTGGCGGAATTGGCATACGCGCATGATTCAGGTTCATGTCCATGTACTTGGGTGAGGGTTCAAGTCCCTTCAACTGCACGAAACCAAAATAATCCGAACCAAATCTTCCTTGTTGGAGACGGGTTCGGATTATTTGTTTATTTCGAGAAATTTGAGGATACGCATTTCAGAAACGGCGTGTTGAAGCACCCGACTTCCAAACCGCAAGGCCCGAGGAAGCCAAAAAAGGTATAAATAATGGAGCATTTGCTCCCAGTGTCATCGTTCGTCAGGCGATTTTCTCAGCGCGGAGCATATGGCACAGGAAGAGGAAAATTTTCCCGCAAACCATTGAAAAAGCGTCGCTATGCGCTATACTTTACTATGTATAAGTTTTGGTAAGGGAGTAGTATACCCTTTACAGGAGGACTGTGCCTATGAGTATTGCGGTCTTTTTGATTCCCCGTGAACTCCTTGCGCAGCCCAGCGAAGCGGGTGCGCATGGAAGAGGAGGAACGACGGAGTGGATGAGCTTTCGAGCCTGCGAGGAAGCGAATGAGCGCAGGTCGTGACGATGAGACCCCGGCGGGTAACGCAAGTATCTCTTACAAGCAGGCACAAGCCTGAGGACATAAATCAATTTCCAGAAAGGAAAATCAAACCATGAAAAAACGTATTATAAGCTTATTATTAGCGGCGATCATGGTCATCTCGCTCTTGCCGGTGACGGCTCTTGCATCCACCGAAGAGGTACCTGAAGGAGACGGATATCTTGTGACCTTCCAGTGCGATGAGCATGCAAAGGTAGCCGTATACGCTTCACAGGACTACATGCAGACGCCTGCCGTCAGCTCCTATGCCCTTTCACTTGACAGTGGCACCGGCAAACCGACGAAGAGCGGTGAAGGTCAGATAAATTTCCGCGTTGACGTTGAAGACGGTTATATGCTCACCTCCGTTGCCGTCACAAGCGGAACGTATAATAATCTCAAGGGCCCCTCTGAAACGAAGCAGGAGAACACCTACAGAATCACCAAGATCGAAAGTGACCTTACTGTCACGGTATCGACGTCTGCCATACCGACGGGTGTTCCGTTCTTCGTAGCGGCAAACGGTGCCGCCGGTCTTGACGGCTACGTCATCATCGACTTCAAAAAGTCCGGAAACAGCTATACGGGTACCTTGTATCTTCCCGGAACAGCTGATACCGAGCGCCTGAAGCTTTACTGGCCCGCAGGCACGGAAATACGCATCGGCGACACTGCCTATGAAAACGGTTCCGCGCCCATCCCCGCGAACGGTAAAAGCCTGACCTACACGGTTACAGCGGGCGGCAGAAGCGCAAACTATACCGTGAAAACCATGCAAGGCTCGGAAGGCGTGGAGGGAATGTTCCTGAACATCGACGAAAGCCTTGGAACAATCGCTGCCATGAACGGGGATCGCAACCACGAGACATCCTGCTATGGCGTGGTTTCCTTTGACGGCGACAACTACGACATGAGCATGAAGGGTCGCGGAAACTGGACGTGGGGCGTTACCGGTACATCCAGCAATCCCAGCAAAAAACCTTACAATATAACAATTTATAAGGAAGAGGACCCTGATAAAGGAATAGAGCGATTTGATAAAAAGAATAGTGTCAGCTTTATTAAAGGCGTAAAGGCAAAGAAGTGGTCGATCCTTGCGAATTATGCAGACGGCTCTTTGCTCCGCAATAAAATCGGCTATGATCTTGCCTGTGAACTGGGTATCGGTCTTGAAAGCGAATATATTGATGTCTGGATAAATGGCAAATATCACGGCAACTATCTGATTACGCCGAAATCGGATTATAATGCTCCTGACGGTGGTTATGCTCTGGAACTGGACAACAATCTTGACGCAGAAGATCCGTATTTTGCACTCAATGGACTTCTGCCGGCAAAATCATCGGAAAATGTCATCACAGTTAAAAATGTGGGGGATGATGCCGTAGATGCAGGACTTACCACGGAGGATATCCGTGATTGGATGCAGACCATGCTGGATGCTGTTATGGATACAAAATCCGATGATTACTTAAAGTACGTGGATATCGACAGTTGGGCAAAGCTGTATCTTCTTCAGGAATTTTATAAAAATCACGACATTATCTGCGGTAGTATCCTGATGCACCGTGATGGACTTACGGATCAAGACAAACTGAAAGCAGGTCCTGTATGGGATCTGGACAATGCTTTGGGTCGCGTATTCGTAAACGATCACAGCGGCATCAGCACGCAGATGCAGCGTTCCGCGAATGGCTGGTACATTGACAGTATCAATGGCTATACCTCTTTCCTGCAATACTTGGGCATGCATGAGAATTTCATGCAGCGTGTTTACGAAATTTATAACGAGTATCGCAATGCATTCGACGGTGTAACGGCCAATCTTGACAGTCAGGCTGCACAGATCAGTGATTCCGCCAATATGAATTATTCCGTTTGGAATGTCAATCAGTCGGAATACAATGCTACCAAAGTGTCGTCTACATCTACATTGGGTACGGGAAGCTATGCGTATACAGAGAAGAAAACAAACACATATCAGGATTATGTGGATAATCTGATATCCTATGTTGTGAAGCGCCTTGCGTTCCTCTCCGACAACCTTACTGTGACGGCACCGAAAGCCGGAACAATTACCGGCGTGAAGAGTGTAGCCGTTGGCGATGCACTGAGCCTTACCGCCGACTGCACGGCGAATAGTTATCAGTGGCAGTCCTCCGCTGACGGCAAGACGTGGACGAATATCAGCGGTGCTACGGCTAAGACCTATTCCACCACCGCGCTCTATCCCATGAACGGCCTGCAGATCCGATGCGTGGCGAAGAACGTGGGCAGCACCATCAACACCACCCGCGTGGCCAAGGTCGCTCCTGCGGCGTCCGCAGTACTCGCTCCCGTAACGCTGACAGTGACGCTGGAGGGGCATGAGCACAACTATGCTGAAGTTGTCACCGATCCCACTTGCACCGAAAAAGGCTACACCACCCATACCTGCGCCTGCGGCGACAGCTATGTAGATACCCCCACGGATGCTTTGGGCCACAATTTCGTGGACGGCAAATGCACCCGCTGCAAGGAACCGGACCTCGAATATATCCCCGAATGCATCGCAGAGAAGAGCGTATCCCTTGCAAACGGGACATTCATCTTCACGCTCGGCGGCAATAGAGCAGGGGAATACACCTTTGCGAGATCCGGCAACGGCTGGACAATCAAGGGCGAAGACGGCAGATACCTGAGTTTTAACAACAACGCATTTACCTATTCCTACACAGCATTTGTC
>JAZRXC010000065.1:0-20283 GCA_045600025.1 Lachnospiraceae bacterium | reverse complement strand
GATTGATTGGATTTATGAAGCTAGCGCGAGTCTTAGCCTGCTGACCGGCATGATTCTCGTGAAATAATAAAGATCAGCTGTGATGGAAGAAGTCAGAGTGAATAGGTTTTCGGACAGGGGTTCGACTCCCCTCAGCTCCATGTTTTGACTATTCAGGAGGGCACTATGTTTAGACACATTGTATCTTGGAATTTTAATGAAGATGTAAGCGAAGAAAAAAGGAAAGAGCTCATGGTTGAACTTTCGGAAAAATTCCATGCACTTGTTGGCGTAATTCCCGGCCTTCTTAAAGTCGAAGTCGGTATGCCGTCTCATCCGAGCAGTAATGCTGATTTAGTATTGTATTGCGAGATGGAAGATGAAAATGCTTGCATAGTATATGATAATCATCCCGAACATATAAAAGTAGCAACGATTGTCAGATCTCATTGCCACGATCGCCGTTGCACTAACTTTTACGCAGAATGATGAGAGTAATCGCCGGCAGTGCCAGACGTATACAACTGGTTACGCCGCCAGGACTTGATACACGGCCTACTACAGACCGCATTAAAGAGACTTTATTCAATATTCTTGCGCCGGACATATACGATGTGGATTTTTTGGATCTTTTTGCGGGCTCAGGGGCTATAGGAATAGAGGCATTAAGCAGAGGCGGACGTCACGCGGTTTTTGTAGAAAAAAACCATAATGCTATATCATGTATTAAGCAGAATCTCCAAAAAACAAAACTCGGGGAACTGGCTGATGTATATGAAAGCGATGTCTATACAGCTATCAGAAAGCTTGCCGCACAGGACAGACATTTTGACATTATTTTTGCCGATCCTCCATATGAAGGCGGTTATTACGCCGCAGTGTTGCGTGAACTTTTGGATCTTGCTTCGGAGGACACACTCATTATTGTTGAAGCTCCTATAGAATATGATTTTTCATTTGCTTCGGAGCTGGGATATGAGATCGAACGAGAAAAAAACTATAAGTCAAACAAACACATTTTTCTCAGAAAACTTCCTTGTTTACATTGAATAAAAGTGTTAAAATAACATCAATATGTTTTGTTTAGCATAATAATATAAGGAGCCGATATGATTAAATACGAAGAGATAATAAAAGAGTTATTTGACTACATTGACGGTTGTAAAGCACAGCCTTTTTCTGCAAACAAAAATATCATTGTCGAAAAAGAAGTTATTGATGAACTTCTTCGTGAGCTTTCTTTAAATGCTCCTGACGAAATACAGAAGTTCCAGAAGATTATTTCAAATAAAGATGCAATTCTTGCTGATGCTCAGGCTCAAGCTGACAGCATTATTCAGGAAGCAAACCTTGAGACTGCAAGACTTGTCAGCGAGCATGAGATAGTTGCACTTGCGCAGCAGCAGGCACAGGAACTTATTTTTCAGGCTCAACAGCAGGCGCAGAGTATAGTTGACAGAGCTGTATCGGATGCAAATCAGATAAGAACAGGTGCTGTCGGATACGCGGATAATCAGCTTGCTTCACTTCAGAATCTTATTTCCGGAACAATCGAGAATACAGAAAACAGGTACAACGGTTTTATTAAGCAAATGAATGATACACTCGGAATAATAATCGAGAACAGAAAGCAGTTGCAACCTGCACCTGAAGAAGACATCGAAGACATTAATATTGATATTTAATCTTAACGGGGCGCTTAGCAGCGCCCCTTTTACAGTAAAGGATTTATATGAATTTATTCAATTTCGGAAAAGCAAAAGGAATATACGGAAGCATTAACAATCGCAAGAAAACTCACATTATCATTTCTGTGTGCCTGTTAGCGTTGATTGGAATATTGATTCTGATCGGATATCTGGTATTCGGTAATTTTACCAACATAATTATGCTTCCGGCACTTCTTATTGCTATTCCTTTTGCGAATTTTGTTGCTACTTTATTTGCAATTATTAAATTCAAATCTGCGGAACCCGAGAAGTATGCTATGATGCGGCATTTTGATGAAGCCGGGATGCTGCTGTCTGATATGGTTATCGTTGACAGTGACGGGAAACGGTATTACTGCGAGTTTATAGTAATCTATAAGAACGGTATTGTGGCTTATACGACAAGTAAATTCCGCCCACAGACACTTGAAATATATGTTAATGATATGATGAAGCACCATGGCGTCGGACTTAATATTAAAGTCTACACGGATTGGGATGCATTTCTGTCACGTATCGACGGCGCTGAAGCTCCCGACGAAGAGAGCAAGCGTAAATGCGAGCTGGCGCAAGAGACTTTGCTTCTATCCAGTATGTAATGAAAAAAATCACGGTATCTCCGCTTGAAGCGGGACAACGATTCGATAAATTCTTATTAAAGCTTTTGCCGGCAGCCGGTAAGGGCTTTATCTACAAGATGCTGAGAAAAAAGAATTTTACTTTAAATGGGGCAAAAGCTTCAGGAAGTGAGCTCTTATCTGACGGTGATGAGGTCTGTCTTTTTCTTTCCGATGACACATATGAAAAATTTACTGCGCCTACAGGCAACAAAGTCAGCGGAGTAAAACTTGATATCATTTACGAGGACGATGACATATTAATCATTAATAAGCCCGCAGGCATGTTATCACAGAAGGCGGCTCCGGAAGATATATCATTGTGTGAATATATTTTCGAATATATGAGACAGACAGGCGCGAATGAAGAATATTTCAGAGCATTTACCCCGGGAGTATGTAACCGCCTTGACAGAAATACAAGCGGACTTATTACTGCAGGGAAAACGCTGAAAGGACTTCAGATTCTTTCTGAGGGCTTTAGAAAGAGAACTATAGACAAATACTATACTGCAATAGTTTGTGGCCGTTTTGAGGCGTTTTTGCGCCATACAGGGTATGTAGTTAAGGACGCTGTAACGAATAAAGTAACGATTTGTGATTCGGAGGTTCCGAATTCGGATTTTGTATCGACGGAATTCACACCTGTTTCGTACGGCGACAATTACACTGTTTTAGAGGTTAAGCTTATTACCGGAAAGACTCATCAGATTCGCGCGGTACTTGCTCACCTTGGTTATCCTATAGTCGGCGATTCAAAATATGGTGCAAAGGGAACTGCCGACAGGCAGCTGCTACATTGTTCGCGAATGGTTTTCCCGAAGGATTTTGCTTTCGAAAATATTGCCGGATTAGAATTTTTGGCGCCGATTCCGTCAGATATGATAAAATTTACGCAGAGGTAAATATGGCTACTTGGGGTTCAAGAGGACTTCGCGGTTCCACACTTGAGGAACTCATCAACAGAACTATAGAAAAATATCGTGAATCAGGGCTGGCTTTGATTCAGAAGATTCCCACGCCGATTACTCCTATGCAGATTGATAAAAACAAGCACATAACACTGGCTTATTTTGATAAAAAAAGCACTGTGGACTACATGGGAGTTGTGCAGTCCGTTCCTGTATGCTTTGATGCAAAAGAGGTCCATGCCGATACTTTTAATCTTCAAAATGTCCATGCGCATCAGATGTCATTTATGGAGGATTTTGAGAAGCAGCAGGGCATTTCTTTCTTCATTTTGTATTACGCTCATAAGAATGAGTTCTATTATATGCCCTTTACGCAAATGAAGTTCTTCTGGGACCGTGCAAAAGAGGGCGGTCGCAAGAGCTTTACCTATGACGAGCTTGACAAAACAGGATTGATTACCGAAGCTGCGGGCTTATGTGTTCATTTTCTGCCGCATCTTCAAAAAGATATATTGGAGCATTGATTTTGAGAAAACTTGCTTTATCACATGAGATTTTAATGTCGGTTGAAAAACCGGCCAGATACCTGGGAAATGAACTTAATGCCGTTCATAAGGAACTAACACCGGGTATGGTTCGCTTTGCTATGTGCTTCCCTGATGTATACGAGGTGGGTATGTCACATCTCGGCCTTCCGATTCTGTATGACATGCTTAACTCGCGCGATGACATCTGGTGCGAGAGAGTGTACAGCCCTTGGGCAGATCTCGATAAAATTATGCGAGAAAAGCCCATCCCGCTATTTGCCCTTGAATCACAAGACCCGATAAAGAGCTTTGACATTCTTGGCTTTACAATGCCTTATGAGATGTGTTATACGAATGTGCTTCAGGTTCTTGATCTTTCTCAGATTCCGCTTCTGGCAGCAAAGCGCGGTGAAGATGATCCTATTGTTATCGGCGGCGGACCTTGTACATACAATCCGGAACCTGTCGCGGATTTCTTCGATCTTTTCTATATTGGTGAAGGTGAAGTCACCATGCTTGATATGGTTGACGCATATAAGGCAAATAAAGCTTCCGGCGGAACACGCGCTGATTTCCTGCGTAAGGCCGCTGCAATCCCCGGCATATACGTTCCTTCACTTTATGAAATCACTTATAAATCAGACGGCACTATCGATAAGATGATTCCTACCTGCCCGGAGGCACCGGAGAAGGTGCGCCGTGTAATAGTTACGGATCTCGATAATACTTATTATCCGAAGAAGCCGATAGTCCCTTACATGAAGATTATTCAGGACAGAGTTGTTCTTGAAATTATGCGCGGCTGCATACGTGGCTGCCGTTTCTGCCAGGCCGGTATGATTTACAGACCGAACAGGGAACGCAGTCGTAAATGGCTTCTGGATACGGCGCTTGAGATGCTCGACGCAACAGGTCAGGACGAGATTTGCTTAAGTTCGCTTAGCTCAAGTGATTACCGCGAATTAAAAGAATTTATTGACGAACTGATAGATGAATGCAATAAGCGGAAGGTAAACATATCCCTTCCGTCGCTTAGAGTTGACGCATTTTCGCTTGACGTTATGAGCCGCATGCAGGATATCCGTAAGAGCTCGGTTACATTTGCCCCTGAAGCCGGTTCGCAGCGACTTCGTGATGTGATTAATAAGGGCCTTACCGAAGAAAATATTATCGAGGGAGCATCTACTGCCTTTAAGGCCGGCTGGAATAAGGTGAAGCTTTATTTTATGCTCGGGCAGCCGACGGAGACCAGAGAGGATTATCTGGCTATCCCGGAACTTGCCGAAAAGGTTGCCAAGCGTTACTACGAAGATATTCCCAAGGAGGAACGCATCGGCAAGGTTAATATTACCGCCAGCTCCTCATTCTTTGTTCCGAAGCCTTTTACACCTTTTCAATGGGCGCCGATGCTTCACAAGGATGAATATCTCGAGAGGGCATATGAAGTTAAAGATGCTTTCCGCAATACGCTGAATCATAAGTCACTTCATTATCAGTACAACGATGCCGATATCACAATTTTAGAGGGGATTATGGCACGAGGTGACAGACGCATCGGCAGGTCAATTCTTGCAGCATATCGCGACGGAGCTGTGTTTGATGCTTGGAGCGAGTTCTTCTCATACGAACGTTGGATGAAAGCTTTTGCGGATACGGATATTGATGTAGATTTCTACAATACAAGGACACGTTCTGTCGAGGAAGTACTTCCTTGGGATTTTATCGATACCGGTATCAGTAAAAAATTCCTGATCAAAGAATGGAAAAATGCGCTTTCAGGCGTTGTTACACCTAATTGCAGAGCACATTGCTCGGGCTGTGGCGCTGCATCACTCGGAGGAGGTACCTGCGGTGAAAATTAGGATAAGATTTACAAAATTAGGTGATCTCAGATATATCGGCCATCTTGATGTTATGCGCTATTTTCAAAAAGCTCTCAGAAGGGCAGGCATTGATATGTCTTATTCGCAGGGCTTTAACCCTCATCCTATTATGTCTTTTGCGTCACCGCTTGGTCTCGGATATACCTCTGTCGGCGAGTATTTTGACATTGAACTTAACAGCGCTGTTTCTTCAGCGGATATTAAAAACCGTCTGAATAGTGTTATGACGGAAGGCTTTGAGATTATCAGTGTCAGAAAAATTCCGGATGACAGCAAAATGAATGCCATGGCTTCGCTTTATGCAGCATGCTATGAGATAAAAACCGCGGATGCACTTAAAATCGACGAACAGAAGTTTTCGGAGTTTTATACTCAGAGTGAAATCATTGTCCATAAAGAAACTAAGCGCAGCGAGGCAGATGTTAATATTCGCCCCATGATTCTTTCTTATGAGTTTGCAGGGGGAGCGCTCTATCTAATTCTCAGTGCCGGCAGCAGAGCTAATCTTAAGCCCGAGAGCGTGATGGATGCTTACTATTCTTACTGTGACAGAGAAATATGTACTGAAGATGAATTCAACAAGGGCAATGTGGATATCATTCGCCTGGATATGTTTACATATGATGGAGATAATCTTGTTCGAATGGATCAGATAGGAGAGGAATTTTGAATAAACTGATTATTACTTCTTACAATCAAGGCGTTCTTACAGCGGAATACGAAAATGATAAAATCATGTCTCTTAATTTTGAGACTCCGTCTGGAGTGAATATTGACGATATTTATCTTGGTCGTGTTGATAAAATTTCCGAAAATATTGATGCTGCTTTTATCGATATAGGCGGAACCGTCTGCTATATGTCTCTTTCAAAGAAACAGAAGATTAAGGTCGGAGACATGATTCCGGTTCAAGTAAAAACTGAGGCTATTAAGACTAAGTCGTATGAAGTCACCGACCGCCTGTCTATCCCCGGACGCTATGTTGTTGTAACTGAAGGGCCTTACAGTCTTCAGATTTCAGCTAAGCTTGATTATGATGAGCGCCGCTTTAGAATCGCGCAGACATTTGACTCCACTTTTTCTTACGATGATGAGTTTTCTTTTGTCCTTCGCACAAATTCAAAAGAGGCTACTGAAGAAGAAATCCTTGATGAAGCTTATTCTGAAATTGCACTGATTAAGGAAATCAGAAAACAGGCTACATATATGCCTTCTACCGGAATTCTACATTCCGGTAATACCTATTATTTGACAAAACTTCGCGATTTGTCTTCTGACCGCGAAGTAGTTACCGATATTTCGGATATTTACAATCAAATAAAAACGCTGTTTCCATCCGTTAACTGCTCTTTATATGAGGACAAAAAGGTTTCTCTTTCCCAGCTTTATAAAATTGAAACAGCCATTTCCGATGCGCTATCTGAACGCGTATGGCTAAAGAGCGGCGGATATCTTGTCATTTCCCCGACAGAAGCCATGACGGTTATTGATGTTAATACCGGCAAGAATGAAAGCGGAAGAATAGCGCAGCAGACTTATTTCGTCACAAATAAAGAAGCCGCCGAGGAAACGGCAAGGCAGTTACGCCTTCGCAACATATCCGGTATTGTAATTATCGATTTTATAAACATGGATAATGAGCACAAAATGGAAGAGATAGTTTCCACTCTGAAGCGTAAATTAAAGGAAGATCCGATCCCCGCTACTTATGCAGATGTAACAAAACTCGGATTGGTTGAACTGACTCGCAAGAAAGTATATAAGCCACTAAAAGAGCAGATGTTGCAGTAGCGGAAATAATTACAAAACAAGATATTTTTCTTGACTTTAATTAGATATTTGTGATATTATGCTTTGGTGCCTTTTAGGCAAAAGCCGCTCAAATAGGTCTAAGTGTCCTTTCGGACCACCGTAATTGGCGAGTACTGAAACAAGGAGGGTATAAACATGTACGCAATTATTGCAACAGGAAGCAAGCAGTACAAGGTATCAGAAGGTGACGTTATTCGCGTTGAGAAGCTCGATGTAGAAGACGGTGCAGCTTATGAATTCACTGAAGTACTTGCAGTTAATGATGGTGAACTCACTATCGGTAATCCTACCGTTGCCGGTGCAGTAGTTAAGGCTACCGCTCAGAAGCAGGGTAAGGGCAAGAAGATTATCGTGTACAAGTATAAGAGAAAGTCCGGCTACCACAAGAAGAACGGCCACAGACAGCCTTATACAGAGTTCAAGATTGATGCTATTGTTAAGTAATCCCACGGGATTTTCTATTATTCGTTAGGAGGAAATATTATGGCTCATAAAAAAGGTGTCGGTTCTACTAAGAACGGTAGAGATTCCGAGGCGAAGCGATTAGGCGCAAAAAGAGCTGACGGACAGTTTGTCCTCGCCGGAAATATTCTCTACAGACAGCGCGGAACTAAGATCCATCCCGGAACAAATGTAGGCCGCGGAGGAGATGATACACTCTTCGCACTCACCGATGGAGTAGTAAGATACGAAAGACTCGGAAGAGACAAGAAGCAGGTATCTGTATATCCGAAAGAAGAAAACTGATAATTATACGGCGGCGCCTAAATGCGCCGCCTGTTTTTTAAGGAAGACATTATGTTTGCAGACTATGCAAAAATATATATAAAATCAGGAAAAGGCGGGGACGGACACGTAAGCTTCAGAAGAGAACTGTACGTTCCTGACGGAGGTCCTGACGGCGGCGATGGCGGAAAAGGCGGAGATATAATCTTCGAAGTAGATAAAGGCCTTAATACTCTCGCTGACTTTAAGCATGTCAGAAAATATGTTGCCGAGAGTGGACAGGAAGGTAGCAAAAGAAGACGCCACGGCGCAAATGGAGAAGACCTGATTATAAAAGTACCCGAAGGTACTGTTATAAGAGAAGCTGAAAGCGGTAAAGTAATAGCTGATATGTCCGGCGACTGCATGAGGGAAACCATATTAAAAGGCGGAGCGGGCGGAACCGGAAATATGCACTATGCTACATCAACTATGCAGGCACCGCTATATGCCAAGCCCGGTAAACCCGCGCAGGAACTTGATGTAATACTTGAACTGAAAGTAATAGCGGACGTAGGCCTGATAGGTTATCCGAACGTAGGAAAATCAACATTTCTCTCAAGAACAACCAATGCCAAACCCAAGATAGCCAATTATCATTTCACAACTATATCCCCGAACCTCGGAGTAGTGCAGCTGCCCGACGGCGAAACATTTGTCATGGCGGATATCCCGGGACTTATAGAGGGCGCATCTGAAGGTCTGGGCCTCGGACACAGATTCCTAAAACACATAGAAAGAACAAGATTGCTTGTGCACCTTGTAGATTTATCCGGTAGCGAAGGAAGAGATCCCGGCGAAGACATAAAGACAATCAATTCGGAACTTTCCAAGTATAACGAAGACCTCGCGCATTTGCCCCAGATATGCGGCGCAAATAAAGCAGATTTGATGGATGAAGAATCAAGAAATGAAGCCTTAACTAAACTCAAGAAAGTAACAGATGAGTTAAATATACCTGTATATCTTATATCTGCGGCTACAGGTGAAGGCGTGACTGAGTTCTTATATGCTATAAACGAAATGAGGAAAACACTCCCCGATAAACCGCTGCATTTCGAAAAAGAATTCGAATACGAAGATGTTGAAGAAAACCTTCCTTATTCGATAACTCGCGGCAAGAATGGCGAATTTGTAGTAGAAGGACCGATGATAGAAAAAATGCTCGGATACACCAATCTTGAAAGCGAAAGGGGATTTATATTCTTCCAAAGTTTCATAAAGGACAGAGGTATACAGCAAGCTCTCATTGATCAGGGCATCAAAGAAGGCGATACCGTCCGCATGTATGGACATTCATTTGAATACTACGATTAACGGAGAAAATTATGACAAGTAAGCAAAGAAGCTATCTCATGAGCCTTGCGCAGAAGATAGAACCAATCTGCCAGATAGGCAAAACAGGAATGAGTCCTGAGACAACACAGTCAATAGCGGAAGCATTTAATACACATGAACTGATTAAAGTAAATGTGCAGAAGAACTGTCTTGATGACTTAAATGAGCTTGCGCAGACCACTGCAGAACGCACACATAGTGAAGTCGTAAGGGTAATCGGCAGAAAGATTATACTTTACAAACAGGCAAAAGATCCTAAGGACAGAAAGATTACGTTTGAATGAAAACAGGACTGTTTTTCGGAACATTTGATCCCGTGCATAATGCACATATAAAGGCGGCAAAAGCCGCCTTATCTGCATATGGGCTTGATGAAATTTGTTTTATACCGTCGGGCATGCCTGTAGAACATAACAAAAAGCATCCGGGAGCGCTCCCGGTGCACAGATATAATATGCTGAAAATTGCAGTATGCGATGAGCCGAAGTTTTCTGTTTCCGATATTGAAACTAAATCAAAGAAGCCGATGTATACGGTTGAAACCATACTTGAATACAAGTCGTTAAATCCGGATGCCGAACTGTATATACTTGCAGGAGAAGACACAGCGAAAAAAATGCCCGGCTGGCAAGGATATGATGAAATAAAACAATATGCAAAAATAATATCATTTGCCAGAATGGATGATATTTCTTCAACAATAATACGTGATGAAATAAAGAAAAACGGATATAGCCATGACATATCAGAATCGGTCATGAATTATATAACCGCATATGCTTTATATCAGGAAAATCTTTCATATGAGATAATAAAAAAGCGACTCGCCGCAGAACTTGATGAGCATAGATATATACACAGCATAGGCGTTGCTGATACAGCAAAAGATATGGCAGAAAAACTCGGCGGGGATCCTGAAAAAGCATACCGAGCAGGACTCTTGCATGATGTAGGAAAACCTTACTCAGGCGCGCTGAGGCACGCCCCTTTTGGCAGACAAATAGCAGAAGAGTACTATAACGAAAAAGACGCAGATATACTGAATTCCATTGAAAATCATACTCTCGGACGTATAGGAATGAGCCTTCTGGAAAAGATAATTTTTGTGGCAGATTTTATTGAACCCGGAAGAGAATTTCCTGACTATCCGGGGCTGGTAGACCTACGAAATATGGCACGAGTTGACATTGACAATGCACTTCTTGAATCATATTTTGCCGAGTTCGGATATCTTGCAAGAACAGGCCGTGAGATTGACGCACGAGCACTCGAAGTGTATAATTATTACAGAGGACAAACACATGGATAACATAAAAAATCTCGTTCAAACTGCATATGACGCATTATCTGAGAAAAAAGCTTCAGATATAACAGTTATTGATATATCCCAAATTTCAACTATCGCCGATTATTTCATTATTACAAACGGTGAGAATTCAAGCCAGGTTCAGGCGCTTGTGGATAATACAACAGAGAAGCTCGCCAAGGCCGGATACCATCCTCGCTCAACTGAAGGATATCGTGCGGCTAATTGGGTACTGCTTGATTACGGTGATGTTGTAATAAATATTTTTTCACGTGAGGACAGACGTTTTTATGACCTCGAACGCATATGGCGCGACGGTAGCATAACCGACGAATTTTCCGAACATGATCGTTAAGGAAAAAGCACGCAGGGGCTTATCACGAACTCTTGCTATAATATTTTTCATTATAGTTCTTATTTATCTCGCATATCATGCGTTTAATTATATCACGCGCGAAAAGCCCATCATTTATACTGTCGGAGACGTTTCTTCGCTCTCATCAGACAAAACCTATACGGGCTTGATAGTCAGAAATGAAGAGATAGTAATTTCGGAAAATTCCGGTTACGTGAATTATCTTATGCCGAATGCGTCAAGAGTATCGCTTGGCGAAAACTTTTATTGCATAGATGAAAGCGGAAGGTTTAACAGCGCTATTTCTTCATATGAAAACAGCGCTATCAGTAATAAAGATGCCGCGGTGATGTCAGGACAAGTATATAATTTCCGCAACTCATATTCATCTGACAAATTTGATCTTACATATGGATTAAAAACAGAGCTTCAGTATGAAATGTATTCCATAGCTGCGCTTGCATCAGCTGATAAGCTCACCGAGCTCGGCGTTAATCCCGCTCAGTTTCATACACCTATGAGCGGCTATTCCGGACTTGTTGTATATTATACTGACGGATTTGAAAATTATGATCCGTCGCTTATTTCCTCAAAAGATTTTGACAAAGCATCTTATAACAAAAACCAGTACGTTGGCGGAAATATGTACAGTAAAGGTGATGCCGTAGGTAAAATAATTACTGACGAAACATGGTCAATATACATTCAGCTTTCTCCTGAGGAAGCAGCGTTGCTTTCAGGCAAAAGCCGTATAAACGTTGTCTTTAATGAGATAGGTGTTGCAACAACAGTGCTATTTGAAGAAATAACAGGTTCTGACGGGCTCATTTACGGAAAGCTCAGTTTAACCAAATACATGATTAACTACTGCAATTCCAGGTATCTTTCAATTACTGTTAAGAACGATTCTATAAAAGGCCTGAAGATACCCGATACATCAATAATCAATCAGGAAGTATACAAAATACCGCTTGATCTTATTACAAATGGCGGCGGAAGCGTATCGGAAGGATTCAACAAAGAGGTTTATAATTCAGGCCGGGCATCAGTATCATTTATTTGCCCGCAGATATTATACAAAGACGATAATTATTGCTATATTGCCTTGGATGAAATAGAAGACGGAAGTATATTGCTTAAACCTGACTCAACGGAGAAATTTCTTGTCTCCGAAAAGATATCATTCCCCGGAGTATACAATGTAAATAAAGGCTTCGCTGTGTTTAAGGTGGTTGATATATTGAGCGATGACGGCAATTACTCAATAGTAAAGAACGGTGTTTCATACAGTATTGGTACGCATGACAACATTTTGCTGTACGGCGAAAACGGAACACAGGGAATGATGATTTATCAATAATTTTCAATTGACACAATGCTCAAAAAAAAGCATAATATATATGATATTGTTTAAAGGAGATATTACCCATGGCCGGAATATTTGATAGAATAGTTTCTTCATTTAAATTTGATCCCGATGATGAGTTCGAACCCGATGATGAGTTCGGTGATCTTGATTATTCAGAGACCGGAAAAAGTGCTTCACCCAGACGTAACTATGATATAGATGAAGCACTTGAACTTGATGATGAGGATGAGTATGACGAAGAGCCTGTAAAGAAACCTCTTCGTGAGCGTATTATTCCCAAACGCCCCACTCCTTCAAATGTTGTTTCTATGAATCGCTCAGGTGGTTCCGGAAATTTTGAAGTATGCGTTATAAAACCTGTATCAGTAAATGATACAAAAGAAATCTGTGATATTCTTATGCAAGGAAAGGCAGTTGTATTGAACCTTGAAGATTCTTTACTCAGCGATTCCAAACGTGATATGGCACAGCGCGTCGTTGACTTTGTTGCGGGTGCTTGCTATGCACTGGATGGTAATTTCCAGCCTATATCTTCTCAGATCTATATTATTACACCTAATTCGGTTTATCTGTCAGGCGATTTTGCAAATGGCGACGATTCAAAACAGAATTCCGGTATCTGATATATAAATTTCAAGGGCTGAGTATAGAACATCGGCCCTTTTTATTGCATGAAAAAACATATTATTTCATTTTTATCATTTTTAATACTTGTCTTTATCGATCAGATTACTAAACTGATTGCTCAAAGAAACCTTTTAGCAGGCCCCGTTTCTGTAATAGACGGAGTCTTTGAATTTCATTATCATGAAAACAGGGGCATGGCGTTCGGACTCCTTCAAAATCAGCTTTGGATATTTATAGTTATTACCGTTATTATGCTTGCGGCCATAGCATTTTGCTATTTTCGTATTCCGTCCGGCAAGCGCTATTATCCGCTTATCGGCATCTGTGTATTCATCTGCGCGGGCGCAGTCGGCAACTTTATCGATCGCATATTTCGCGGATATGTAATTGATTTTTGTTATATTAAACTGATTGATTTCCCGATATTTAATCTTGCGGACATATTTGTTACATGGCCCGCAGTACTTCTGATAATACTTCTGGCTTTCAAATACAAGGACTCAGAATTTAAAAAATCCCATGACTAAAGAAATACTTTATCCAGATATTTCCGATGAAGGTATGCGCCTTGATGTGTACCTTGCCGACCGGTATGACGAAATGTCACGGTCTTATTTACAACGTCTTATCAAAGGAAAAAATATACTTATAGGCGGAATGCCCATCAAATCGGGTTACAAGCTTCGCGGTGGCGATGAAATAACGGTAGTTCTTCCCGATCCTGAAGTTCTTGATATAACACCTGAGAATATACCACTGGATATCATTTACGAAGATGATGATTTGATATTCATAAATAAACCAAAGGGAATGGTTGTTCATCCCGGTGCAGGACATATGACCGGAACACTCGTAAATGCATTGATGTATCACTGCGGTGATAGTTTATCCGGAATTAATGGCGTTTTAAGGCCTGGAATTGTTCATAGAATTGATAAAGATACATCTGGCATTATAGTTGCCTGTAAGAATGATAATGCCCACAGAGAAGTTGCAAAGCAGCTTGCCTGCCATAGCGTCACAAGAACATATTATGCGATTGCTTGCGGTAATATAGATAGCGACGGAACTGTTGACGCTCCTATAGCAAGGGCAAAGAATAACCGCCAAAAGATGGCTGTTGACCCGATGGGCAAACGCGCCGTGACACATTATCATGTCATTCAAAATCTTAACGGTTATGCATATATAAGTTGTAATCTTGAAACCGGACGTACACATCAAATAAGAGTTCACATGAATCATATTAACCATCCGCTATATGGCGATGCGGTATATGGAAACAGACCCTGTAAGCATCAAACAGATGGCCAATGTCTGCATGCCGGAGTATTGGGACTTATGCATCCGACAACGCATAAATACATTGAATTTAAAGCAGATATTCCTGACTATTTTGAACATTTATTGACATTGTTACAATGATATAATATTGAAAAACAAGTTATTTTATGGTATTTTTTTAACGTATTTCGGAGGTGTTTTATGTCTGATAATTTAATCATTACGATTGGTCACCAATATGGAAGCGGTGCGCATGATCTTGGTCGTGCGCTTGCTGAAAAACTTGGAATTAATTTTTATGACAAAGAGCTTATCGAGGCCGCAGCTGAAGCTTCGGGACTCAGTCCTGAGATAATTAAAGCCAACAAAGACACTAAGTTTAACAGCTTCTTTTATTCACTTGTAGGAGATTCACATTTTGGCGCTCCTCAGTCTACTCCGCTTAGCCAGCAGGTATTTTTGGCACAGTTTGAGACTATAAAAAAGATTGCTGACAAAGAATCTTGCATTATTCTCGGACGCTGCGCTGACTATGCATTGAAGGATTACCCTAATAAAGTGTCTGTATTTACTCATGCTAATCTTGAATACCGTGTTGAAAGAATCATGCGACTTCTTGATATGCCCAGAGATAAGGCTCTTTCCACTATCCCTACAGCAGATAAGAAGCGCGCTAATTATTACAATTTCTATTCGGATTCCAAGTGGGGCGTTGCATCTACTTATGATCTGACTATAGATATATCAAAATCAGGTGCCGAGGGCGCAGCTCAGATAGTATATGATTTCATTAAAGCCCGCGGAATCTTAAAAGAGGACTAATATGGGTAAATATTTCGGAACAGATGGTTTTCGCGGAAAGGCAGGAGAGGACCTCACTGCAGAACATGCTTTTAAGACCGGCAGATTTTTAGGCTGGTATTTTAAGCAGAAACATAACGGCAAGGAAAAGGCCAAAATCGTTATCGGTAAAGATACAAGACGTTCTTCGTATATGTATGAGGCGGCACTTTCAGCAGGTATTACTTCAAGTGGCTCTGATGCTTATTTGCTCCACGTTACCACAACTCCTTGTGTAAGTTACATTACACGCACTGAAAAATTTGACTGCGGCAGTATGATTTCCGCAAGTCATAACCCTTATTTTGATAACGGAATCAAACTTATGAATCAGGACGGAGAGAAGATGGATGATTCTCTCCAGGATGAGGTTGAAAAGTATATTGACGGAGAGATTGCTGAAATTCCCTTTGCCTCTCTTTCTGAAATCGGTTGTACTATTGACTATTACAACGGTCGTAACAGGTATATCGGTTATCTTACCAGACTTGCATCTGATTCATTTGTAAATAAAAAAATCGGTTTGGATTGCTCAAACGGCAGCTCCTGGATGATTGCAAGAGCTACATTTGATGCTCTTGGCGCAAAAACCTACGTTATTAACGATACACCGAACGGTTTAAACATCAATATGGATTGCGGCTCAACACATATTGAGGGGCTTCAGAAGTTTGTTAAGGATAATAATCTTGACTGCGGCTTTGCATTTGACGGTGATGCGGACAGATGCCTTGCTGTAGATGAGAACGGCGAACTCGTAAATGGTGACAAAATCATGTATATTTGCGCCAAATTCCTAAAAGAACGCGATCAATTACAGAAAAATACCGTAGTTACTACCGTTATGTCGAATTTTGGACTGTATAAAGCTTTTGATCAGCTTGGCATTAACTATGAGAAAACTGCTGTCGGTGACAGATATGTCTATGAAAACATGAAAGAAAATGATTATATCATAGGCGGCGAACAGTCAGGACATATTATTTTCCGCAAATATGCGCGTACCGGTGATGGCCTTATTACTGCAATTCAGCTTATGTCAGTGCTTATTGAGACGCAGCTTCCGCTCAGTGTACTCGCTTCAGGTGTAAAAATGTATCCGCAAGTGCTCAAAAATGTAATTGTAGACGACAAAGACGGCACTATGGCTGATCCCGCGGTACAGAAATCCGTAGAAGAGTGCACTGCCCGTCTGGGTGATAACGGCCGCGTTCTGCTTCGTAAAAGCGGCACAGAGCCTGTTTTACGCGTTATGGCTGAAGCAGCTACTTATGATGACTGTATGCTAAATGTAGGGGCAATTATCGAGGCTATGAAGGCATCGGGCCATTTAATCGAGGTGAAAAAATGAAACTTACGATAAATGACTTATATGATTTAGAGCACACGCTTGCTGCAGACTATCTGAAGCAGTTTACATACCCTTGGGAGGCCCTTAAAGGCATTTCTGACTGTATATTAAAGATAGGCGAAACACTTTCACCTGATGAATATGATAATCCGTCTGAAGGCGTTTGGATTGCAAAGGACGCAAAGATTTTTCCTTCGGCATATATAGGCGCTCCTTGTATCATCGGTCATGGCACCGAAGTTCGTCAGGCGGCTTTTATTCGCGGCAGCGCTTTAGTCGGCGATGGCTGTGTAGTCGGTAATTCAGTTGAACTTAAAAACGTAATTTTGTTCGATGGAGTACAGACTCCGCATTTCAATTATGTGGGTGATTCAATACTCGGCTATAAGGCTCATACCGGTGCAGGCGCAATCACGAGTAATGTAAAGGCGGATAAGCTCAACGTAGTGATTCACAATGAGGGTGAGGAAATCCCTACAGGCATTAAGAAGGTAGGCGCTATGCTCGGCGATTATGCCGATATCGGATGTAACAGTGTTCTTAATCCCGGTACAATTGTCGGCAGGCATTCAAATGTATATCCGACATCTTGCGTACGCGGAGTCATTCCCGAAAACAGCATATACAAATCACAGGACAATGTAGTTAAGAAGAATTGATGCAACATATTATAAATTACAAGCCGGCTCATGAGACCCGGCTGTTTTTATGCCATTATTTCAAATTAATGCTTGACAGGTATATTCATGTATTATATACTGAAAATACCCAATAACTATTCGTTAAAGTGTTCTTTTGCGAATAAATATGTGCGAAAAACAGCAGTGCTATTCTGCCGCAAATGCGCTTATATAAAGCGTTTGAGGCATATTGCATCTCCGAAAGGATTTAATATGAAATTACAACAAGTAATGGGTAAAGTTCGCCGCGCCGTTGATGACTATTCCATGATTTCAGATGGCGATAAAATTGCAATAGGTATATCCGGCGGCAAGGATTCGCTTACGCTGCTTTATGCATTAAGCGGCTTACAAAAGTTTTATCCGGTGCATTTTGAGCTTGAGGCTATTCAAGTTGATTTAGGCTTCGCAGATATGCCTCCTATTTCGCCCATAGAGGCCCTTTGTAGTGATTTAGGGGTAAATTATACCTGCGTACACACAGATATCGCTGAAATCGTCTTTAACGTGCGTAAAGAGGATAATCCATGTTCTCTGTGCGCAAAGCTTCGTAAAGGAGCCTTAAATGATGCTGCTATTGAGCTTGGATGCAATAAAATTGCATATGCACATCAAAAGGATGATATTGTTGAGACATTTCTTATGTCATTGATATATGAAGGCAGACTTCATTCATTTTCACCTGTAACGTACCTTGATCGTACCGGACTTACGGTTATCAGACCTCTTATGTATATGGATGAAGCTGATGTAATCGGATTTAAGAACATTTATGACCTGCCTGTAATCCAAAATCCGTGTCCTGCAGATGGAGAAACACGCAGGGAATATGTCAAAAACCTTGTAAAAACACTCAATTCTGAGGCATCAGGTGTTAAAAATCGCATGTTTACGGCCATATTAGATGGAAATTTACCCGGTTGGCCCGTTAAAAAGGAGGAAAATAATGGCTAATAGACCTTATCATGAGCAAGTTGATATGATGAATACACTTAAACTCCGTGAACTTACGCAGAGTTTGCCTCCTTTTGTACGTACTTTTTTCCGAGGCATTGAGCCCACTACATCATCCAGAACACGTATCGCTTATGCCTACGATTTACATGTATTCTTTGATTTTATTACCGGAAATGTACCGTATTTTCAAGGCAAAGACATATTATCAATTGAAGTCGGCGAGCTTGATCAGATAAAGGCACTTGATCTTGAAGATTATATGGAATATCTGAAGTTTTATCATTGCACCGGTGATACTCCCGAACGTATCAATCAGGAACGCGGAATTATACGTAAAATGGCCTCGCTTAAGACCTTTTACAACTATTTCTTCAAAAAAGAAATGATAAAAACCAACCCCGCAGCGCTTGTAACACTTCCGAAACTTCATGAAAAGGCGATTATAAGGCTTGATATTGATGAAGTTGCCGTACTTTTGGACCAGGTTGAAAATGGTGACAGGCTTACTGATCGGCAGCAGAAATTCCATGATAAAACCAGTACGCGTGATCTTGCGCTAATCTCTCTTCTGTTAGGTACCGGCATTCGTGTGTCAGAATGCGTCGGACTTAATCTAAATGACGTTGATTTTAAAAATTCCGGCATTCATATTCACAGAAAAGGCGGTAAAGAAGTTATTGTGTACTTTAGTGATGAAGTGTCCGATGCGCTTGAACTGTATATGGAAGAAAGAAAGAAAACAGTACCTTTTACAGGTCACGAAGAAGCATTTTTCTTATCTATGCAAAAAAAACGTATGAGCGTACGAAGTGTGGAGAATCTTGTTAAGAAATATTCAAGAACTGTTACTACTTTGAAAAACATTACACCTCATAAGCTGCGTAGCACCTATGGCACCAACCTCTATAGAGAAACCGGCGATATATACCTTGTCGCCGATGTGCTTGGACACGCTGATGTAAATACGACCAAGAAACACTATGCAGCTATTGAGGATGACAGGAGGCGCAGCGCAAGAAATGCCGTGCGACTGCGCGATAAGGATTAACGATAATAAAATACAGTAAGATACGTTCCGGCACGGAGTGATGAGCTGTTAACTATGCCATTTATCTCCGCTACCTCAGATACAAATGCGCGGGTGTCTATGCCTGCGTATTTTTCTGCTATAGACCAAAGGGTGTCTCCTGGCTCAACCTGAACACTGGTATAAACCTTCTCTCCCTGCTCCTGATCTGCTGCAGCATCATGCCCGCATATTACAATCCCGCCGATAACAATAAGCATAGCAACCATGACCATAAAGAATTTTTTTACTATATCTATCACTTTCATATGCACCTCCAAGTGCGAACATCTGTTCTTTTTGCAATTATAATACAACACGAACAAATGTTTGTCAACACTTTTTTCGAAAATATTTTCGGGAACAAATGTTTACATTTGATTTGATATGTGCTATACTCTATTTGAAAAAAGGAGGTACATATATATGCCTAGAGAACGTTCTGATGAGATGGAGCAAGCTATCTTAGAGTTTATTAAAACAGAGATATTATCTAAGGGTTATCCGCCGTCAATACGTGAGATCTGTGAAGCGGTCGGACTTAAGTCTACATCTTCAGTTCATGCTTATCTTAATGTACTTGAAGAAAAAGGCCTCATTGAAAGGCGCGATGCTAAGAACCGCGCAATTACCATAACTGATGATGAGTTTAATCTATCAGGAAGAGAGATGATTCATATTCCGGTCATAGGTCAGGTCGCTGCCGGCTCTCCCATCCTTGCCGAGCAGAACATAGAGGACTATTTTTCAATGCCTGCCAGCATGATGCCTTCTACAGGCGGGGCTGATGTATTTATGCTCAACGTACATGGCGACAGCATGATTGATATGGGTATATATGATGGAGATAAAGTTATCTGCCGTCAGACCAATACCGCAAGAAATGGTGAAGTAGTCGTTGCTCTTG
>JAZRXC010000064.1:0-59605 GCA_045600025.1 Lachnospiraceae bacterium | reverse complement strand
AGGGGTATAGTAGTAATCCGTTGTGATTTTTACAGCTGTTCCGTCAGACAGAGTATACACAGTCTGAACGATGCCTTTGCCGAAAGTCTTGGTTCCGATAACAACCGCCTTGCCGTGTTGAGCCAGCGCGGCTGTAAGGATTTCTGCAGAGCTGGCGGAATTCCCATTCACAAGTATTACCAGGTCTCCGTCAAAGATTGTCCCTTGCGTTGCGTTATGATATCTGCTGTTGCCTTTTTTATCTGTCTCGCTGACGATAACGCCCTCATCAAGGAACATGTCAGCTATTTCAATTGCACTGTTAAAAAGTCCGCCGGGATTATCTCTTAAATCAAGAATAATCTGCTTAGCGCCGTTATCTTTAAGGAAAATAATTCCTTCTTCCATCTGTGCTGAAGCATTTTCATAGAATTCAGAAAGTTCAATAAGGCCGATGTCTTCAGAAATCATCGAGCATGTTGTATGGTTCATAACCACATTTGCCCTTGTGAGATGGAATTCAAGACCTTCTTCTCCCCTCAGAATCTTAATGGATACCTTTGTGCCTTCCGGTCCTTTGATAAGTGCAACCATATCGTCAAGGTTCATCTGTGTTACATTGACATCATCCACTGCCACAATAATATCACCGGGCAATAATCCGCCTACCTTTGCCGGACTATTTTCAAAAACGTCTATAATAGTCTTTTCCATGGTGTCCGGATCAATTGTTATTGTTGCACCGATGCCGCAGTAATTGCCCTGCATCTCTTCGTTTTTGGATTCCAATGTTTTTACGGAATAGTATGCTGAATACGGATCTCCAAGACCGTCAATAAGGCCGGTGTACATCTTATCCAAAACATCCAGCGGATCATATTCAAATAAATATTCTGACTCAATCAAGTTAAAAATTGATTGGAGCTTTGTCAGTGATGTAGTAGCATTCACTACGATATTTTCGGAATTCCCGAGTGAAATTTTGCCGAATACAGTTCCGATTATCAAAAGGACGCAGATTATCCATACTTCAACAATTCTGATCCAGATTCTTATTCCGATTATCGAACCCGCGCCTATCGCAATGCCCTTCCATAGGGTTTTCGTTTTTTCTTTCTTTTCCAATCCGTTTTCCATATTCTTCCTCTTATCTGAACTGCGCAACATGGTGAACAGGTGCGCAGACAATTTCAAGTTCGGGTGCATTTGCCGCAAGGAAATCTCTCATAGTCGGGACAAATATCCATTCGATGCCGTAATGACCCGCATCAATTATTGTAAGCCCCTTCTCAACAGCATCCATAGCACTGTGATAAGTAATATCGCCGGTGATATACGCATCGGCCTTAAGCATGATTGCAAGCTCCCATGCCGAATTGCCGCCGCCCGGAAGCGTAGCAACTCGGGAAAGCTTCTTGCCTGCCGGAGAGCCCTGATACAAAATTACTCCCGAGAGGTCAAATACAGCCTTTACCTTATCGGCCAGTTCCTGTGCGGTCATAGGCTCGTCAAGTGTTCCCACGCGTCCGATGCCTTCGCTCGGGCTTACCTGATCCGGCAGCATAGGTACTGTATCTTTAATTCCGATTATCTCGGCAGCAGCATCACCCATGCCGCCTTTTGCACAATCAAAAGGTGTATGCGTAGCATAATAAGTCATGCCATGTTCAATTATCTCAAGAGCTTTGGATGACTGAAGTCCGGAATCATTGATATTCATAAGCGGATCATGATATATCATCGGATGATGAGATAAAATAAAATCGCACCCGGCATCAGCTGCTGCAGCAATTGATTCATGTGTAACATCAACCGTAAGATAAACCTTCTTTACATCTGCATCTCTTCTGCCGATCTGCAGTCCCGGATTATCCTTAGGAAGTGCCAGCGAAAGCGGGGCAAATTTCTCAATTATATCCACGAGTTCATAAACCTTCATCTTCCAATCTCCTTAATTCATCTGCAATTTCGGTTCTGCGACTGTCAGCACAGTCCGAGGAAATACTCTCAAGCTGCTTTTTAATTTCGCGCAGCTTGTATATCTTATTTTCTATCAATCTGCGGCGAATGAACTGCGAATCCGCATCAAATGTATCATCACGCCCGTAGGCAAGCTCAAAATCGCTGTATTTCGCCCCGCATTTGCCGGGAACTGCCTTTATTATGAAATAGGGCTTGCCTTCATCAATAATGCATTTTTCAGCCAAAATAGCGCGCCCTGCGGCATTTACCAAATAATCACGCACGAGCTGCTCATCTGACTGCGGTGACAGGATCAAAGTGGCGTCCTTAATCAAATCAGCACCATCTTCCAGAATACGGCGAAGGAGCATACCGCCCATCCCGGTTATCACTATCACATCAGCCTCACCTACAGCAATTCCTTTCAGACCGTCCGCAAGCCGCAAATCAATTTTTTCCGAAAGCCCTGCTTCTTTTATATGTTTCGCAGCGCCTTCCAGCGGTCCTTTTCCTATGTCTGATGCTATTGCCGTATCTGCGAGACCTCTTCTAACCGCTTCTATCGGGACAAATGCATGGTCACAGCCGATATCCGCAAGACGCCTGCACGGATCAATCAGTGAAAGAATTGTTTCAAGTCTCGTTGAAAGCTTCATCTTACAAGTCCGTAGTCACAACGCTCAAATGCTGCTTTTTCTTTAATAAGCTCCATAACCCGCTCCGGTGAGCCCGGCTCGCGCAGCGCCTGGCTTATGTAAGCTTGCTTAACCTGCTTGAGCTTATCTATGATAATGCTTCTTCTGTCATCTCCATCGGGGTCTGCGGCAAATATTGCTGCCACTTTACCCGCAGCCTCAACATCCGAAAAGCGTTCTATAATAGACGCGGGTGACGGAGTGCGTCCCTTCTCGAGTTCCGCAAACACTATATCTGCAACCTGTCTGTTAGTCTCATCAGTAAAATACTCCGGAAGCAAATATCCCCTGACTTGGTCATATGAGAGCCCTGCCGAAGCGGCCCATGAAAGCGCTACTCTCTCAGCTGCTGAAAGTCCGCTGCCCTTGGACGCTCTCTTATTCAGAGTCACAACTCTGCTCTCGCGTATTTCTTCTTCCGTAACCGTCTGACTTGTTCCGACAAATGTAACAAGTTCTTTTAGCTGTGCCGCATTTATCCCGTATCTGTCAGCTACGGCATTGATATAATTCTCGCGCTCAAGCGCGTCGTTAAAGCCCGCAAGTCTTGACGCAAGTGCCCTGTGAAAAGCCGTAACGGATTCAGGATCTCGCATGTCAGCCTGTGACTGCATAACATCCGTCTCAAAGAAAAATGAATTTTTAGCAGAAGCAATCCGGCGTTCATACTCCTCTACTCCGAGGTGAGTGATAAACTCATCCGGATCCTTATGCGGCTTCATGTCAAGCACCTTGACCGAAAGTCCGGCAGCGCGCAAAATCGGTATTGCCCTAAGCGCCGCCTTTTGTCCGGCCCCGTCACTATCGTAAGTGATAATAACTTCATTTACATAGCGCTTTATAAGCCGTGCGTGGCCTTCCGTCAGTGCGGTACCAAGTGAAGCCACTGCGCAGTCAATGCCTGCCTGGTGCAGAGAGATAACATCCATATATCCCTCACATAAAAGCAGGTATGGTCTGCGTGAGCTCTTGGCATATGCAAGTCCGTAGAGATTACGGCTCTTGTCAAATATAATTGAATCCGGGGAGTTGAGATACTTAGGTTCTCCGTCTCCCATAACGCGTCCGCCGAATCCGATAACGCGCTTGTTGGTATCCATAATAGGGAATATTACTCTGTTCCAGAAGATGTCATAAGGGCCACGCTCACCGACCTTGATGTTCTTGGTTTCTGTAAGCTGAGCATCTGTAAAGCCCTGCTCTTTCAAATATGAATACAGGGGTGCGCTTGACGCCGGTGAATATCCCAGTCCGAACTTCTTGAGTGTCTCATCCGTAAGGCCGCGACGTTTAAGATATCCCATACCCTTATCACCTGCAGGTGAGCGGAGTTGTTTGTAATAATATGTCGCAGTCGCTTTATTTACCGCGCGCAGCTTCTCGCGCAGATCGTCTTCCTTCTTCTGCTGCTCGTTGCGCTCTTCCTTGGGGAGCTCCATGCCTGCGCGATTTGCAAGCATCTGCATCGCTTCACCAAAGGTGGCATTCTCGTACTGCATAACAAAGGTCAGTACATTTCCCCCGGCTCCGCAGCCGAAGCAATAGTACATCTGATGTTCTGCGGACACGGAAAATGAGCCTGTCTTTTCACTGTGGAAAGGACACAGACCGAAATACCGTCCGCCTTTTTTCTTCAAATCGACGTACTGGGATATGACACCTATGATGTCATTTCTGCTTCTGACTTCTTCAATTGTTTCTTCGGAATAGTACATAAACTAATATTGCCAGGGCTTTGGAACAAATAATTCGTTATAAGTGTGGACGGCATATTCGTCCGTCATACCCGCTACATAATCACATACAATGCGTGATACACTCTCACCGCTTATTATCGCTTCTATGTAATCATTCGGCAGCTCAGTATAGTGCTCCATATAATACTCATATATTCTGCGAATGATTTCGGAGGCCTTGCCCTCTTCATCTTTTGCTATGCAATCGCTGTAAAGGTGATCAAAGAGGTAGCGTCTCATGGTGTGCATAGCTTCGTATACTTCTTCATCCATCAGGATGTCATCCTTATCCATGCTGCAATATATTATATTGCGAATAAGCTTATCAAGGCGGTCGTGTACAGATGTCCCAAGTATTGCGTGACATTCAGGGGGCAATGAATCTTCTGTCAGAATCCCGGCTCTTATCGCGTCATCCATGTCGTGGCTGATGTACGCGATCTTATCGGCAAATCTGACTATGCGTCCCTCAAGTGTTGCCGCATGGCCCTCGGTTCTGTGATTTAGTATTCCGTCACGGACTTCCCATGTGAGGTTCAGGCCCTCGCGGTTATGCTCAAGCTTCTCAACTATGCGCACGCTCTGTTCGACGTGTGAGAATCCGCCTTCGCAGATTTCATTAAGTATTCTCTCTCCGGCATGACCGAAAGGTGTATGGCCGAGGTCATGTCCGAGCGCAATTGCCTCAGTAAGATCCTCATTCATGCGAAGCGCTCTCGCGATAGTTTTCGCTATCTGTGATACCTCAAGCGTATGCGTAAGTCTCGTGCGGTAATGGTCGCCTTCAGGTGACAGAAAAACTTGAGTCTTGTGCTTTAGGCGGCGAAATGCCTTGCTGTGCAATATACGGTCACGGTCACGCTGATAACAGGTTCTTATGTCGCATTGGGGCAAATCGAACTCTCTGCCGCGGCTGTCAACACTGTGCGCTGCATAAGGACTTAATGTAAGCTGTTCAAGCTGCTCTGTACGTTCCCTGATTGTAAGCTTTTTTTCTTCCATCAGATATGTGCCTCGATAAATGCCGCAAGGTCGGCATATACATCCTCTTTATCAAGCTCAAGCAGGATTTCATGTCTGTCATCCTTATAGAACTTAAGATCAACATCCGTAAGGCCTGCTGCTACAAACTGATTGTAAGACTTAAGTACTCCCTTGGTATAATCGCCCACTATATCATCCATACCAGACATGAATATTACCGGGAGATTCTTTGGTATACGGTCCATATTCTTACCTTTCGCAAGATCCTCGAGTACCGAGAACATTGCATGATATGCTTCTGAAGTAAATATAAATCCGCATTTAGGATCTGCAATATATTTGGCAACTTCCTCTTCATCTCTGTTTAGCCAGGAGCCTACGCCTTTCTTGTTAAAGGATTTCGTATATCCTCCTGTGCAGAGTCCGTCTATAAAATTGCTGCGGTGATGGTCACCGTATATTTTTATCTGTGCGTATGCAATGAGTTTTCCGAAGGCTACGGCAGGCAGAGGAGTCATACCGGTGCCGACTATTATAGCACCCGCAATTTCATTCCCCCAGATTGTAGTATAGCGTCTTGCGAAGAATGAACCCATGCTGTGTCCAAGCAGAAATACGGGAACGCCAGGCCATTTTTCTTTTGCAAGCTCGGTCATCTTGTGCATATCAAGAAGCAGGGTTCCTTTGCCGTCTTTTTTTGCAAAGAAGCCGAGGTCGTCTTCCGTAGCAAGACTTTCGCCGTGGCCGAGCAGGTCATTGCCTATCACGGCTATGCCGCGCGAGTTAAGGAACTCGGCAACCTTTTCATAACGGAGTATATGCTCCACCATGCCGTGAGTTATCTGAACTACGGCTTTTACTTCGCCTTCCGGTATCCAATAGTAACCGTTCAGCATGGTTTTTTTGTCATTTGATAAAACTTTAAAGTTCTCTCTCATCAGTGCATTCCTCCTATGTCTTTTATTACTTCTCCTGCTATCATAAGTCCTGCCGACGGCGGTACTATCGCCGACGAGCCCGGACGTCCTTCCTCTGACTTTATCGGCTCCTCCGTGGAATAACATACCTTAACATCCGTAATACCACGTGCCTTTAATTCCTTGCGCATTACGCGTGCGAGCGGGCAAATGCTGGTCTCACTTATATCACCTATTGCAAGTTTACCCGGATCAAGCTTTCCGGCGGTGCCCATGCAGCTTATTACAGGGACGCCTGCTTTCTTGGCGCGTTCTATTATCAGGAGCTTAGCCGTTACGGTATCTACCGCATCCACAACATATGTGTAGTCTGCGAAGTTTATATGCTCCGCCGTGTCCGGAAGATACATTATCTTGTGCTCCGTCGCCTTACAGTCAGGATTTATGCTTTGTATGCGTTCTCGCATCACCTCTGTCTTAGGGCGGCCGAGCGTATTAACATCCGCAATAATCTGCCTGTTAATATTCGTTTCGCTTATTACGTCGTGATCGATTATGTCAATCGCGCCGACGCCGAATCGTACAAGTGCCTCGACCACGTATCCGCCGACACCGCCTATTCCGAAGACGGCTACGCGGGCCCCTGCAAGGGCCTCCATGGCTTTAGTGCCTATTAACATCTCCGTGCGCGTAAATGCTTCTTTCATTTATTTATCAGCAAGTATATCCGCTACAAGGTCTCCGAGCTCAGCGGGGTTATCTATGCTCATGCCGCTGGTCAGTCTTGCCTGAGCGTAAATTACTTTTGAGTACTTGTCAAATGTCTCTTTATCGGTCTCATACAACGTGCGAAGTCTCTCGGCTATCGGGTGCTTAAGATTGATATCAAGCGTGTACTTCGCCTTAGGGGCATTATTGCCACCGGGCTGACGGCTCATAGTCTTTTCCATATTTGCGGAGATAAATCCGTCACTTGAGATGCAAGCCGGGTGCTTGCCGCAGGATGTGGAGAAGCGAACACCGCCGAGACCCTCGCCGAGCTTCTCGCTCATGTATTTGAACATGTCCTCTGACTTCTTGTTTTCTTCTTCAAGGCCTTTCTTCTCGGCATCTGTCTCAAGGTCTAAGTCATCCTGGCATACGTTGATGAATTCTACCTGCTCGTCTTTACCTTCCGGCTTATATCCGCGCATCATCTTGATGGCAAATTCATCTATTTCTTCTGTCAGCAGGAGCACTTCATATCCTGCTCCGGTTACTGCTTCTACCTGAGGAAGCATCTTGAGTGCTTCTGTATTCTCTCCGGCTGCGTAGTATATCTTCTTCTGGTCTTCCTTCATGCGTCCGGCATATTCTGCGAAGGTTACATAGGCAGGCTTAAAGCCGTCCGTCTCTTCTGCTTCATATGTTGAGGCAAACATGATGAGATCTTTTAACAAATCCTGATGCATGCCGTAGTCGCTGTATACACCGTATTTGAGCTGGGTGCCGAATGCTTTGTAGAATTTTTCATAATTCTCGCGCTCGCTTGATTGCAGCTTGGCGAGCTCGGATGCTATCTTCTTCTCTACTGCCTTGGCTATTATCTTCAACTGGTGATCGTGCTGCAGTGTCTCACGGGAAATATTCAGTGTTAAGTCATCGCTGTCTACAAGTCCGCGCACGAAGCTGAAATAATCAGGCAGCACGTCTTTGCATTTATCCATGATAAGGACTCCGCTTGAATATAGCTGCAGGCCTTTTTCATATTCGCGGCTATAGTAGTTGTAAGGCGCCGCAGCCGGGATGAACATAAGGCTGATGAATTCACAACTGCCTTCTGATTTTAAGCGGATTACCTTCAGCGGATCTTCGTAATCATAGAATTTGTTTTTGTAAAACTCAGCATATTCTTCAGTGGTTACGTCCTTGCCGGCGCGCTTCCAGATCGGAATCATGCTGTTAAGGGTTTCATCCTCTTTATATGTTTCATATTTGGGTTCTGCGTTTTCATCCGCATTCTCTTCTTCGATCGGGCGGCTCTTTTCTACAAGCATCATAATCGGGTAGCGGATGTAATCGCTGTATTTTTTAATCAGCTCGCGTATACGCCACTCTTCAAGAAATTCACTGTATTTTTCTGTTTCAGTGTCTTCCTTCATATGAAGGGTGATGGTCGTTCCGGTATCTTCACATTCAGTCTTTTCAATCGTGTAGCCGTCTATTCCTTTTGATTTCCAGATGGTAGCTTCTTCCGCAGGGTCCCCGTAAGCGCGGCTCACTACAGTAATGTCATCGCTTACCATAAATGCAGAATAAAAGCCCACGCCGAACTGACCGATGACATTTACGGTTTTCTCAGCTGCTGCGTCGTCAGATTCTCTGTCTTCGCCAGACGGCTCATCCGTGTCTGCCGCAGCTGCTTCATTTGCCTTAAAGTCGTAAGAACCGCTCTTTGCAATAGTTCCGAGATTCTTTTCAAGTTCGTCATAGGTCATGCCGCAGCCATTATCGGTTATGGTAAGGGTACGCGCCGCTTTATCAACTTCGAGCCTGATCTCGTATCCGTCTATCGGAATCTTGATGCTGTCATCTGTAAGCGAACGGAAACGAAGCTTATCGCAGGCATCGCTTGCATTTGATATGAGCTCACGAAGGAATACTTCCTTGTGGGTGTAAATAGAGTTGATCATCATGTCCAAAAGCTTCTTGGACTCTGTCTTAAATTGTTTCTTAGCCATATATCCTCCAAGGCGTATCACGCCGGTTAATTTACTACGTTAAGGATTGAGCGAAGGTCATGAAGGTTAACCTGACCTTCAAGCGTGGTTGATATGCCACTTGCGTATGTCCATACTGAATTGAAAAACTTCGGAAGAATTCGTGTAACAATGCCGTCTTTTCCCATACCTACTATTACCTTAGGTGTATCTGGATTAGACTGCCCGTACTTGAGCATTATATCAGACAAACGTAAAACATCTGATTTGTCGCATACGCTGAAAGCGAGTTTTACGATGTCTCCATTTAAAGCCTCGCATTTAGAGATACATTCGAGTATCTTATCTTCATCCGGGGTCTTATGATAGTCATAAGCTGCCACGATAGTCGCTATACCATGTGCGCGGGCGCATTCAATAAGCTCGTTCACACATTCGCATCCGAGCTCAACTTCAAGAATATCTATGCAACCGCTTTCTATTGCGATAATACTTGCGTTATAGCGCTGCTCACATGAAAAATCTCTGTCCGCACCTGAGTTTTTATCACGCATGGAAAAGATAATCGGCTTATCCTTAGCTGCTTTGCGAAGACCCTGAAGTGTGGAGAGTTCTTCATCCGGAGAGTCAATTGCCTTAAAGCAATCCGCTCTCCATTCAAAGATATCCGCACCGAGCATATTCAGAATCTTTGTTTCTTGAATAACCGATTCTCTTGTCACACCCATAAGTGCATTGCATATAGTAGGAGCATCGCTTGAAAGAGTTGTGTTTCTTATCAACAATTTACTCATATTTATTTGCTGCAGCCTTTAACATTGCTGCGTTTCAGCCTTTCTGTGATTATTTTTGAAAAATAAACCGTATCCTGAATCTTGTCTGTCATTTCTTTGTTGATGAATCTGTATGATGGTCCGGATAATGAAAGTGCTGCAATCATCTTACCGTCCTTATCGAAAATCGGGGCCGATATAGCTATGATTCCGGAATCGTCGTTATCATTACTCAGCGCATATCCGTCTACATAGATATCGTCGAAGTTGTTATCATCTATTATCAAATCCGTCACGAGCTGAGCTCTCTTCTTCGGATTCATATAGGCAAGGAATAAAAGCCCCGACGCTCCGGTATCAATGTGTTTTCTGTCACCCACTCTGATAATCTGACGGATGTCTTGCGTAGATTCGCGCTGATCAAGGCACACGCGATAATCGCCCTCAAGGACAAACAGTCGTACATTTTCATTATACTTTTTGTACAGCTCATCCATAGCTGTCTCCGATGCAGTCTTTACCGCCTCATTTGTCCTGTCAGCGCAACTTCCAAGACGCGTTATGGCACTTCCGAGTGCATATTTTTTTGTCTCCGGATCACGGCTGATAAACCCTCTTTCCATAAGGGTTCCGAGTAGTCTAAGGGCTGTAGCTGATGACAGTCCGGTCTTGTGTGCTATGTCTATAAGCGCATATTCTCCGCCGTCGTTAAAGCACTCCAATATATCTAAAGCTCTGTCAACTGCACGGGTTCGCATTTCTTTATCTTCCATATGTGCCTCCATTCAAATGTATTATATCATTTCACACAGTGAAATACAATGCGAACTGATTAATAATGCATTAAATATTCATAAACGAAGAAATGCCCCCGCAAAGGGTGCGGGGGCTGACACACATGATGCATTAAAGGAATATAGTACAGATTCCGGGAACGTAAGTAATAAGCAGCAACGCTGCAGTAAATACGCCAATCATACCAATTGCCTTTTTACCGATAGTCATAGGCGGTACCTTAGACAAGCTGCTGGTAACAAAGAGGTTTACACCGAACGGAGGCGTTACGCATCCGATTGCAAGGCAAACCGTCATAATGATACCGAACTGAATAAGGTTTACTCCAAGTGCGCTCATAGTCGGAGTAAGGATAGGCGCCATAACAACAATAGCAGGAGCTGTATCGATAAACATTCCGAGTATGAAGAAAATAATTAACACAACAAGCAGAACAAGATATTTGTTGTTGAATGACGTTGCTACGAAATCGCTGAGCTGCGCCGGTACTTTAAGCATAACAAGTACTCTGCCGAATGCCGTAGCAAGAGGAAGAATAAGGCAAATAGGCGCGAGACCTTTTATTGACATAGCGAAAATTCGAGGAACGTCTTTAATCTTTATTGACTTATATACAAATATTGAAATGATAAGTGAATATACAACTGATGCGCATGCAGCTTCGGTAGGAGTAAATATACCTGCGTATATTCCGCCGAGCACTATAACAGGTGAAAGTAATGCCCAGATACCGTCAAGAAGAACTTTCCCGAATCCCTTCTGATGAAGTTCAGCTCGATATACTTTAAGTTGAGCTTTGTCTTCTCTTCCGGGCTTTTTGCAATACCAAACGCAGTATATCATCAGCATAAGACCCATCATAACTCCGGGAAGGAAGCCGGCTGCAAACATATCGCCGAGCGATTCGCCCGTACTTGATGCATATAGTACAAATGGTATGGACGGTGGAATAATAACACCCAGTCCACCGGCAGTAGCAATCAGTGAAGCTACGAAAGTTTTCTCATAGCCGAGGCTTACAAGCAGCGGGAATGTCATACCGCCTACTGCAGCTGCGGTTGCAGGCGCAGAGCCTGATATAGCTCCGTAGAACAGGCAAGTCATAACAGTTGCGCAAGGAAGTCCGCCTGTCTTATCTCCTACAAAATACGCAAATATGTCATAGAGTTTTTTCGCAATCTGACCCTCGCTCATGATATTTCCGGCAAGGATGAACAGCGGGATTGCTATAAGCGTCGTATTCTCTGCGCTTCCGAAAATACTACGCACAAGCGCGGTAAATGTTGTGGCTCCTGCCATTCCAGCAAAGCTCGGCACGATTGCGCCGCCTGCCATTGCGATAACAACCGGTATACCAAGCAGCAAGCCGACTATGAATACAAGAACAATTCCGATAACAAGACCACTCATCATGATTCAGTCACCTCCTGCTTATTTTCTTCTGCTTCAAGAGACTCTAATATGGTCTCAGCTTCTGTCTGATCTGCAGCAAGTTCTTTTCCGGTAATCAATGATCTAATATTGAGGAAGAGCATCTGAATACTGCGGATTGCACTCAAAAACATACCGAGAGGCAGTGCGATGTATACGATATACATCGGAAGACGCATAGCTGCTGATGTCTGTGTGCTGTTTAGCACAGTGTCAAATATATCGATGGAAACATATGCGCAAGCTCCGAAGAAAGCAACATTTACAAGCTGCACTAATATTTCCATAGCTCTTCTGCCCTTCTTCGGAAGAAGATCAATTAGAGCCGTAACACGGAAATAAGATCCCGTGCGAATAGTCAAACCTATAGATAAAAATGTAATCCAGATATAACAATATCTGCAGAATTCTTCGGGCCAAGGCAAAGCATGGCCGAGGACATAACGACATATTACCTGAACAAACATTACGATTGTGATGACTCCAAGCAGGATGCCGCATAAGAAGACTTCAATGTTATCATCGAGCCATTTTAATGCTTTTTTCATAACAATTCCTTTCTTCGTTCACATAGGGGAAAGCGGGCGCTCTTTTATGGGGCGCCCGCGACATACAGTTAATTACTTAACTGCTGCTACAGCGTCATTGATTGCGTTGTAAAGATCTGCACCAACGTCAGACTTAACCAGTTCATATACGGGAGCTGCTGCTGCCTTAAGTTCAGCAATTGTAGCTTCGTCAAGAACGATTTCGGTCATGCCTGCATCAAGAAGCTTCTGATGGTATTCGCCGATAAGAGCGCCCATCTCAGCAGCTGCCTGCTTACGAGACTCAGCTGCGCACTCTTCGATGAGTGCCTGATCCTCTGCTGACAGAGAAGCAAACTTAGCTTCGTTCATGATCATGTGGTTTACATTAAGCAGATGCTCGGAGATAACGAGGTATTTCTGTACTTCCTGGATGTTGCCAAGGAAGATGTTATCGAAGGGGTTCTCCTGACCTTCTACAGTGCCGTTCTGAAGAGCAAGATATGTCTCAGCCCAGGTAACGGGTGTAGGAGAAGCATTTACGCCGTTCCAGAATGCAAGGCTGTATGCGTTCTCAACGATACGAATCTTGAAGCCTGCAAGATCAGCTACAGACTTGATCTCTCTGTTAGCAGTGATGTTACGGAAGGTAGCTGCCTGCATGAAACCGCCAAGAAGACGGAAGCTTGAATCCTTGTAAGCTGCCTGCATAAGATCAGCATATTTACCGGTGTTAAGAGCGGTATCAATCTGGTCTGCAGAAAGACCATTGAACAGGAACGGAAGGTTAAGTGTTGCAAGAGCAGGAATGAATGAAAGGCTGGAGATAAGTCCGGTAACCTGGATATCATATGTTCCTACCTGAACGCCTTCGGTAAGCTCTCTCTCAGTACCCATCTGGTTGTTGGGATATACTTCAACGGTAATACGGCCTTCTGAACGCTCTTCTACGAGCTTCTTGAAGTAGTTAGCCCAGTTATCATTGGGTGTTCCGAGGTTGTTGCCATGAACGAGAACGAGTGTGTAAGCCTCTTTCTGCTCAGCCGTTGTGGGTGCATCCTGCGTAGGGCCTGCTGTAGTAGGAGCAGCTGTGGTGGGCTTTTCCTCGCCACCGCATGCAACCATGCTAAGTGCCATAGCAAGAGCAAGAATAATGCTTAAAGCTTTTTTCATTTTTCTCCTCCTTAATGTGAATGAAAAATATTATTTCTGCGGTAATACGCCGCACACTTTCATTAATCTGTATCCGCCGGATACGTTGTAAACCTTGTCAAATCCTGACTGCATAAGAATCCTCTGGCCTATATAACCGCGCAGTCCGACCTGACAGTAAACCCAAATTTCTTTATCTTTCGGAAGTTCCGAAAGTCTTTCGCGAAGCTCGTCAACCGGAATATTAATACTTCCGGGAAGTGCTCCTTTTGCATACTCGCCTGGCGTTCTTACATCGAGAAGTACTGATGTCTCTGGATTACGAGCATCTAACATATCCCAATGTTTAACGGGGCCGCGTCCTGTAAGTGCATTCTCAGCTATGAATCCGGCATAATTTACGGGATCCTTTGCCGATGAATAAGGCGGTGCATAGCACAGCTCAAGTTCTGCGAGGTCAGATACTGTTCCGCCGAATTTGATAACTGTCGCAATTACATCTATACGCTTCTCAACGCCTTCTGTTCCTGCTATCTGACAGCCGAGTACTTTCCCATCAGGGGCAAATAAAAGCTTGATGGTAAGCTGACTTCCCCCCGGATAATAGCCTGCATGGCTTGAAGGTGAGCAATAGATCTTTTCATATGGCATATTGAGGCGCTTAAGTGTTTTCTCATTTAGTCCGGTACATGCCATAGTCTGTGAGAAAATTTTTACAACAGATGATCCGATAACGCCTTTGAATTTTGTCTTATCTTCGCCGGTTATATTTGCTGCAATGATTCTGCCCTGCTTATTGGCAGGTCCTGCAAGTGGCAGATTTACGCGCTCTCTCGATACGAGATTGAGTGTTTCTATCGCATCTCCTGCCGCATATACGTCAGAATCATTTGTAAGAAGCGTCTCATCCGTTACGATTGCGCCGCGTGCGTTTAAGGTAAGTTCAGCATCCGCTGCGAGGTGCGCATCAGGACGAACACCTATCGCAAGTATTACGAAATCGCAATGTAGCGTGGCGTCGTTAGTGCAGGTTACCTGATACGCATCTCCTTCCTTCGTTACTCCCTTTATAGGAGAATTCAGCATTATCTTTACGCCGTTTTTCTCAAATTCGTGCTTCACCATACCGGCCATTTCTTTGTCAAATGGAGGGAAAAGTTGGTCTGCCGCCTCGATTATGGTGACTTCCACGCCTTTAGTTTTGAGATTTTCAGCCATTTCAAGTCCGATAAAACCACCGCCGACTACAACTGCCTTTTTGCCGACAGCGCCATCTACGATTTCTTTTATCTTGAGTGTGTCATTTACCGAACGAAGTGTGTATACACCGGGAAGGCTTGCATCGATTCCGTCAGGTACAAAGGGCTCTGCTCCGGGAGAAAGTACGAGCTTATCGTAACTTTCCGTATACTCCTCGCCGGTCTGTAATTTACGAACCTTTACCTCGTGTGCGTCCTTGTCAACTGAAATGACTTCTTCGCATACGCGTACATCAATGCGGAAGCGCTTATAGAGTGACTGCGGAGTCTGTAAAAACAGTTCATCACGATCCTCTATTACGCCGCCGATATAATACGGAAGACCGCAATTTGCATAAGATACGTATTCGCCTCTCTCAAAGAGGATTATCTGCGCTTGCTCATCAAGTCTTCTGGCTCTGGCGGCTACGCTTGCGCCGCCGGCTACTCCGCCTATAATTACGATTTTCATATTTATACTCCGTATTCAGTAAGAACGTCTTCAAGAATCTGCGCCATGATTTCCACTGCGTTGTAACACCTTAATTCCTCAGTACGATACTCGGTCTTGATGTCGTGGCAGCGTGTGCTTCCGAAGCGCTCTTCTAATTTGTTGTAAAACTTTTCGGTTGCTTCCTTACTCTTTTCAAAAGCCTCTTCATCGCCTTTGTTAATAAGGCAGCTGATTGCAGCTACTCCGCCGATAAGAGCTCCGCACAAATTCTCGGTACTTACCCCACCGCTGAAGCCTGAGAAAAGTCGTAAATCCTCATCAGTTACCTCTTTGCCGCGAGAAACCATTGCGGACTTAAACATAGTGGCCGAGCAGTTGGTTTCCTTCGTGATGTAAGTATCATAGAGAATGTCTGTTACTTTACCCATTTCTTATCTCCTTTTGATAATCCGAGCATATCTATTACTACCTTAACCTCAGAGTTACCGGGTGCTGCGAGTGTTGCAAATGCTTCTGGACCATTGTCAAGTGAATAGATAGAGGAAATCAGCGGCTCAAGATCAATCTTGCCTTCTGATACCATCTTTACGCTTTCATAGATTTCATCTGTGAATGTATAGCTACTGATGATATTTACATCTCTGCCGAAAATTGACATAGGCAGGAATTCAACAGGCTGCTGAACCATTCCTACAAGCACTACATCGCCGCAATTTCTTGTAGTTTCAATTGACTGATTGAAGAGTGAAGGAACACCTGCGCAAAGGATGGTTCTGTCTGCGCGAAGTCCGTCTGTCTCTTTCTTTACTACTTCAACAGGATCTTCATTTGCGGAATTAATAATCACGTCTGCTCCGCACTGCTTAGCAAGTGCAAGTCTTGCCTCTGAAACATCGCTTACGATAATCTTGCCTGCGCCTGCTGCGCGAAGGCTAAGGATAGTAAGAAGACCTATAGGGCCCGCGCCGATTACCATAGTTGTCTCACCTGGTGTGAAGTTACCGTTAAGAGCTGCATGGTAGCCAACTGACAGCGGCTCCATCATTGAGCCGTAGATAAGGGGCATATCATCGGGAAGCGGAACCATGCAGAATGCGGGAAGGCAGATATACTCTGTGTATGTTCCGTCAAGCTTTGCTACTCCTGCAGAGTTACCGAGACTGAGTCTGTTCGGGCAAATGTTATAATGTCCGTTTTTGCAGAACCAGCAAGTTCCGCAATACACAGGGGGATTGCCGCAAATATGCTGGCCGACTTCAAGACCTTCTACTCCCTCTCCGATTTCATCAATAATTCCTGAATACTCGTGTCCGAGTACGATAGGAGGCTGGAATCTGCTGTTGGGATGCTTATAAGCTCCGAGATCTGATCCGCAGACTGAGGTGTAGGCAATCTTTACTCTTACCTCTCCAGCCTTGGGATGCGGGATATCTCTTTCCTGCATTTCCATTGTCTCCGGTCCAACAAGGACCATTGCTTTCATTTTGTCCATTATTTCCTCCTTGGCATATAATTTCATCTAACGAAATTAGTGTTTTTATTTAGTGAAATAGTATCACCTGCAAATAGGTTTGTCAATATGCTTTCCAAAAGTTATTTTTTTAACGATTTCGAAATCTTGACACGCAAAAAAGCAGTTCCGTTTCCGGAACTGCTCTGTTAAACTATACTATTCTTTATTTTACTTTGATAACTTCATTACCGCGGCACGCAGACCAAGGTAATAAGTATCTGCACCCATTCCCATCAGGATACCTGTGGCAAGGGGGCTGACCACGGATGTATGTCTCCACTCATCACGGGTGTACACATTTGACATTACTATCTCGTATATCAAGCCGCCCTCTTCTGCATAGGGGCGCAGCGTTTCTTGTATTACACGGTTATAATGTGCCCAGGTTGCAGCATTTATCAGTATTGCGTCTACGCGAGGCGATGTCTTTCCGAGAAGGCTCAGATATGCCTCCTGGATTTTATCTACCATCTCCCCTTCATAATTGGTTCCGAAGACTTCAACTTCTGCGCCAAGCTGCTGACCGAGTTCCTTTAAGTTCTTTTCGATGTCAGCCATTGTTACATTTCCGTAGATCTCCGGATTCTTTATTCCGACTAGATTGAGATTTGGACCGTTTAATACAAGTACTTTCATATTATTCTCCTCTGACAAATGAATCAAGCAATTCAAGTCCGAACGGGTATACGCTCTCACCAAATCCGCTTACAATGCCTTTTACATGAGGTGCGATCAGATTGGTGCAGGTGTCGGCCTTGTTAACATTTCCGAGATGCACTTCCAGTACGGGAAGTCCGCAGGTTCCGAGCGCAAGTCCGATTTCTTTTCCGCTATCTACCCAAGATGCAGGATTAAATAATATTCCGTCGAAGCTTTCCTTTGCAGTGTTTATTCTTTCGATTACTTTTGCTTCATCATTGCTTTGGAAAGATTCAACTTCCACTCCGAGCGTTGCTGCTTTTTTTGCAAGCATCTCATCAAGCATTTCCATAGTTGTTGCTCCGTGATGAGTATCAGCTCCTTTACCCATTGTATCATGTCCGAAGCCATGAAGCATTAAATATTTTGCCATAATCTCCTCCTTGTGTTAATATTATTATTTTTCGTTAGATGAAATACAACATTTTGTATAATAAAATTATATGTTCGACAAATATTGTTGTCAAGTCACTTACAATTCACTTGAATGCTGCTTTACTTTTGCTTAAAATAGCATCAGGAGGTGGACTATGAAAAAGACTCTGGTTATCGCTGACGGAAAGTCTCCGTCTAATACTGCCCCGATTCAGGGCGATATGGAATACTGCTTTAAGAAAGCGCAGGAGTACGGCTTTGATGCTGTCCAGCTTACCGCCTGGGACGCTGCGATGGTAGACGTTGACGAAATCTGCAATCTGTGTGAGAAATATAAGATGGCTGTCTCTGCTATCGCAACCGGCGGCATATATTCGAAATATGGTTATTCAATGGGCATGGATGATGAAGAAAAACGTTCAAAAGCAGTTTCTTACATGAACGGTCTTGCAGACGTGTGCGCCGCTATAGGCCACCGCGGCAACGCTCCTTTTCTTATCATCGGAGCTGTCAGGGGCAAATACTGCGACGCGTCATCACCTGCGGCTTATAAGGAAGCATTTGATAAAAGCGCTCATGAGATTGTCTCCTACGCTTCTTCGCTTGGCGTAACGACAATTATTGAGGCTATCGAGATGCTTGAGAGCGAGCACCTGCGTGATATCACAGAAACTTCCGACTACATAAGAAGCTTTAATACTCCTTATTTCAAGCTTCAACTCGATACTATGCACATGCGTCGCGAGAATCAAACCTTTGACAAGGTTGATGCGGCTTATGACGTAGCAATTCAGGCAGATCTCTCCGGTGAAGCTCGCCGCGCTCCTGCCCTTGATGACTACGATTATGCAGGACTGCTTGAGCATTTGAAGAAAATTGACTTCCGAGGCTGGCTGACATTTGAATTTGAACCAGATGATAAAGACGGCCTTGCGCGAACCGTTGAGATGGTTGATAAACTGATAAAATAAGTACTAAAAAATCCCCCGAACGAATCGGGGGATTTTTATTATCCGTTCCGGCTTATTACCAGAACTTTCTCTTAACTACGAAGAGGCTGATAGCACAAACACATGAAAGTGCTGCAAGCATTATCCAACCGGCCTCGTTAATATAATCGCCGGTCTTAACTGTCTCTGATACAGTTGTCTTACAAGTCACTTCCGCTTCTGCTTTGATCTGGTCTATACCGCATACCGGTTTGGTAATTGCAGTAGCTTTATTGGTAAGTGTACCGGCCTTTGCTTCTGCGTAAGATACGCTGTGCTTGGTTTCAAACATCTTACTCTCACCGGCGGGCAGGCAGTCTACCTTCCACTCATCACCGGTCAGAGGATCGGATACTACTATATTACACAGCGGAACGTTTCCTGTGTTCCTGAGTGTGATAACGTATTTAACCTTTTCTCCGTTAACGAATGTTGATCCGTTTTCAGGAGTGCCCGCAACCGCTTTGGTAAGCTCCATACTTCTTACCGCCGGCGGCAAATAGTAGTAAATAATCTCATTGCCGGTAAGCGCAAGCGCATCGATTCTTTGATTCAAATCGGAATCGGAATCAATCGTATATCCTTCGATCTCCTTAGGTGATGTAACAAGCATGCTTCCGAACATACCGGTACCTGTTACGTCATCAGCAAGAGCTGTCTTAGTATCCTTGAGGTAATAATGAATAGTATAAGGAACCTGGATTCTGTCATAGTAGATTGTCAGTACAAGGCTGCCGTCTGCTTTAATAGTGCCGCTTATGGTAGCTGCCGACATATCCTTATTATATTCAAATCCTTCAAAGGTACCCGGGGTTGCAGTTACAATTGTTCCGGTTACGCCATCAGCATTGTTCTCGATATCAAGAAGCATACTGTACTTACCGTCAAGATCCTGTCCGATATGCTGGATAGTATACTTAATATCGGTACAAGGGATCCATCTTGCAGTATATATTGCATTGTGTGTAACCGAAGGAGCAACTACAGGGCTCCAACCTGCAAAAACATATCCAGGGTTGCCCTTCGGAGCAATTCCAAGCATGCAATAAGGTGACAGCACAGGTGTATAATCACCATATGACAATCCTACATGCGCATCCGGCATAAATGCGCCCTGGCTGCCGGGCAGATAAGTTACGGTGTACTGCTGCTTAAAGTAAACCTTAAGAACTGTACTTCCGTCACCGGCGATTTCTTCCTGCCAAGCTTCCTTGTGCGCTTCATCAATCGCATACACTTTCATCGGAATAGCAGCAGGAATCTTGTCCTTATCGGTGGTAATAGTGGCAACAGTATCTGTTACGCCATATCTTGTTGTTTGAGCAAAAGGTACAGCCGGATATTTTCCGAAATCATCCTGATAATAATACTCTACCATGTATTCGGTATCGTCATTTGGAATAAAGCTGCCCTTCACTACTACGTCTGCAGCCGGCATGGTAAATGCGTCTTCAGTTATAGTTGCATCCTCGGTAGTCCAACCGCCAAATGTGTATCCGGCAGGTACTACAGGTGCTTCAGCCAGAACTACATTTTCGCCTTCGATGTACTGAGCATCTTCAGGAAGAATTCCCGCACCGTCAGGGACATTGCCTACATATTCATAAGTTACATCGTACAGTTTAGCCCACTGAGCCTTATAGGTTGCATCGCCTTCTACTCGCTTGGTAACTTTCTTGTCCCATCCCATAAATCTGTAACCTTCTCTTTCAGGTACGGCATCTTTATCATCAGGATTGAACCAAGGAGTACGGCTGTTGAGCTTTAATTTCTTATATACGACATTCGAGAATATTTCCTCGCCGGGTACGCCATCAACATATTTTACTTTATACAGATTCTCTGTGTAATAATATGTTATGACATTTCCTTCGGTCTGAAGCTCTTCGATTGTCTGATTGAAATCTGTTTCAGGAGTAATCGTATAATTAAAGATTTCAATAGGCTCTGTCTCCAGTTTACTACCGAAGAACTGTTCTCCTGTTACTTCTTCTGCAAGAGGATTCTCTGTTCCTGCCTCCAGATAGCGAATCGTATAAGGAACCATATTTCTGTCATAGAACACCTTCAGAACCAGGCTTCCGTCTCCGGTAACCACGCCTGATATCTTCTTTGTGCTCTTAGTCTCGTTGTAAGTGAATCCTTCATATTCGCGAGGAAGCGCTGTTACGGTCTGTCCAGTAATTCCGTCTTTATGATTTTCCTTATCAAAGAGAATGGTGTAATTGCCTTCAAGGTCCTGTCCGATGTGTCTTACCAAGTATTTAACATCGTAGGAAGGCATCCAGGTTGCAACATAAGTTGCATCAGCGGTAACCGTATCGGCTACTTCCGGTGCCCATCCGGTAAATACCCATCCGGGTTCACCTACAGGCGCTCCGTCATCAATGTATTCGCCGTTAAGTCCGGGAGTATCAATACCATAGTTGAGTCCTTCATGAATATCGTCATCGAATGTTCCATGCGTACCCTTCTGATATGTAACGGTATACTGTCTCTTAAAGTATACCTTCAGAACGGTAGAACCATCGCCGGCAAGATTTGCTTCCCAGGCTTCATTCTGAGTGTCATCTACGACAAATGCACCTATTGCAGCCTCTGTAGGAATCTTATCTTCATCTGTAATGCAGACCGTTGTATCAGTTGTTCCTGTCCTTACTTCATCATCTGTGGCTTCTTCGGAATATGTACCATCCGGATTCTGATAGTAGAATTCCACTTTGTAAGGTGTGTCTTCGCAAGGTATGAAGCTTCCAATTAACTTCACATTTCCCTTCGGCATAGTAAATGTACCATCTTCAATTGTTGCCGAATCGGTAGTCCAGCCTGCAAATACATAACCTGCAGGAGTAATAGGGTCGGGATCAACAATTACATTTGCGCCCTTTACATAGCGCTGAGTAGCAGGAATTTCTCCGGCGCCTTCCGGAACATATCCTGTATACTCATAAGTTACGTCAAAAAGTTTTAACCACTGTGCAACGTAGGTAACATCTTCCGTTACTTTATCCGCTACTTCAGGGCTCCAACCCATGAACTGGTAGTTCTTGCGCTTGGGAATAACTGTCTTATCTTCAGGGTCAAATGAAGGTGTGTTGGTATTTACCTCAACATCTGAATATACAACATCATCAAATATTGTCTTGCCTTCTACACCATCCGTATACGTTACGGTAAATACATTTTTCTTGTAGTAATAAGTGATTTCATCGTTATCTTCGCTCAATGCGGCAATTGTCTGAGGATCACCAATTACCGTATAGAACTCAATATTTTCAGGTGTTGTTGCTATTGTGCTGCCGTAAAATACAGGTTCACTTACAAAATCATCGGCAAGCGGAGTTTCGGTGCCTTCTTCAAGATAATGAATCGTGTAAGGTATCTTATCTCTGTCATAATATACCTTTAGTACCAGACTGCCGTCGCCTGCTATCTCACCGGATATTGTCTTTGCGCTCTTTGTAGGATTATATGTAAATCCGTCGAAATTACCGGGAGTCGCAGTTGCAGTTGTTCCGGTAATGCCGCCTTTATTAATTTCCTTATCAAGAACAACTTTATAATTACCGTCAAGATCCTGTCCGATATGTCTTACGATGTACGAAACATCAAAACTCGGCATCCATGTAGCGGTATAGGTTACGCTCTTGGTAACATTGTCGGTTACTTCAGGTGTCCAGCCGATAAATTCATATCCGTCTTCTCCCTCAGGCTCGCCGTCTTCTGTTGTATATTCTTCGGCAAGTGCGGGAGTATTTTCACCGTATATCAGGCCTTCATGAACATCGGGGGCAAATGTTCCGCGTGTTCCGGGCAGATATGTTACGGTGTAGAGCTGCTTGAAATAAACCTTCAGAACAGTGCTTCCGTCGGGGGCTATTTTTACTGCCCACGCATCGTCATATTCATCAGCTTCATCAAGTTTAAACTCTCCGGCAGGTGCATCGATAGGAGTCTTATCTGCTCCCGTTACTTCTGCTATCTCGCCGGTTGTTCCTACGCGATCATCCGTAAATATAGGTGTAGCAGAATATGTTCCGTTCGGATTTTCATAATAGAACTCAACCTTATACGGTGTGTCGGTTTTAGGTATATATTCTGCCTTGAGGGTAATATTTCCCGTTACCTTATCATTAGCAAAATCCCAAGTCTTGCCTTCTGGATTAACCCATCTGTCAAATTCATAGCCTTCTTTTTCAGGATCAGCAGGTCTTACTGCAGGTTCTCCGCTGAACACAACTTCGCTTTCAGGCTTAGGGCTTCCGCCGTTAGGATCGAATTCAACTACGAATGCGCGATTGAAATAAACCTTTAATACTGTTGAGCCGTCTGCTTCAACTACTTTTTCCCAATTCGCATTCTTGGCTGAATTAAGCACATATGCTCCGGGCTTTGTGAGCGGTGCATAAGGAGTCTTATCATCATTTGTAACAGCTATATTGCTGCCCGTCGTTCCATTGTGTCTGGTTACATACTTATCAGGTACATCACTGAATGAGCCGTCAGAGTTCTGATAATAATATTCAACCTTATATTCAACGTCCGTTGCCGGTGTGTATGCAGCAGTAAGCTCTATATCCTCTGTTACCGTTTTTACTTTAAATCTCCACTCTTCTCCGGCCGAGTCTTCCCAACGCACAAAGTCATATCCGGTCTTGACGGGATCTGTTGCGGGCTTAGTGGCTTCCCCATCATAAAATAGAGTCTGTGTGGCAGGTGTAGGAGTTCCGCCGTTTGCGTTAAATGTTACATCATATGTGCGGCGGAAATATACCTTAAGCACGGTGCTTCCGTCACCGTTTAAGGTTTCATCTGCCCAGTCAACCTTATATGCATCGCGTTCATCAAGAACGAATTTATAGCCGGCCTTGATACTGTCTGCCGCAAAATGCTTAGCAGGAGCTTTATCATCATCATTTATCTTAACCTGAGTATCTGTTGTTCCTTCGCGCTGTGCGCTTACGGTCTCAGGCTCTGCCGGATACGTTCCGTCAGAATCCTCATAGAAATATTTTACTATATACTTTGTGTCATCTCTTGGCGTATATGTAGCCAGAAGATTCAGATCTCCGGTTACCTTGTCATCAAAATTCCAAGGTGTCTTCTTAGCATCATCCTTATCAACCCATTCCTTAAAGTCGTAACCGGCTTTCGTCGGATCATCGGCAGGTTTTGTAGCCTTTTCGTTATAGTTTACCTTCTGATCATCTATGGTTAAGGGATCTCCACCATATGTATCAAAGGTTACTGTGTATTCAATCGGTGCAAATACAGCAGTATAGGTGATGTCTTCGTATATATATTCCGCAGGATCGCTCTTAATCTCTTTTGTGGGTTCAGGAGCAATCTTGGCTGTTTTTACATCAGAAGTTTTTGCAGATTCCCAGTGATCAAACTCATAGCCTGTCTTAGGTGTTGCCGTAGAACCTACCGCTGAAGTTGCATTAGGTGCTACCCATTCTGCTGCCGAGCTGACAGTACCCATGTTGGTATTAGCTGATACGTATGTGATTTTTACTCCGGTAAGGGTGGGCGAAGTAGCTGTCTTAGTATCTAATAACTTATCATTTTCATAATAGTACTCTGCCTTGGCGGATTTATTGGTCTCAACTTTTCCGTCTGTATCTCCGGTAAAAGGATCATTTGCCGGATCAGCTACGATATGAACCAGCATACGAATATGCGGAGTTGAAAAATCTGTTTTTATTGCATCAAGTTTAAATGTACCTATGACTTTACGGTCTGTATCAATCTCTTCATCAAGTGTATAGTATTTATCAGCTGCTTCATCAGGTGTAGGAAGCGCAGTGAATTCTTCTTTTGTTGCATCCCAATACTGGCATTCGACACCGGTTATAATAAAGCCTTCTTTAACTTCATCAACTACAAGGACCTTGTTAAAGTCATGGCCTTCCATGGTTTCTTCTATGAAACCGGAAACTGCTGCAGCATTTCCGTAATTTACCCAGATTTGGTCTGCTCCTTCGGCTGTGCGTGCAAAATATGTAGGAAGATTATCTTCATTTACAAATCCTTTATAGTCGGAAGGATAATCTTTTCTCGCCGTGCGAGCAGAATTCAGCCAGTCTTCCGGCGCTACAAGGGCGAGTGCGTCATATATACCGGCCTGATAGAAATTATAACTCTGATTATCACGCCTCAAATCACTTGCATTTATGTAACAGTCATTAAACATTCTGACTGTTGCAGGCTTTATATTAACCCTGGTACTTGAACTACTTGTCGTGTAACCAATTGTATTTTCAGTAAATCCTGTATCTTTATCACATATTATCCAAGATACTTTACCTTGTTCATAGAAGGATACAAGTTTTTTCGCTGCAGCAAGCAGGTCAGCTCGCATATCATTATTAATTGTTTTTGTGAACATGCCCATACGCAAGCCATCAAATTCCAGTACGATATGAGCATATTTGCTCATATCTGTATTAGCTATTGCCGCGGCAAAATCGTACAAAGAAGCGTGATGTCCTTCTTTTAAACTTGCATTTTTACTTTTTATTACTTTACCGATATCATCGTTATTTGTATCTTTCGTGATTTCAAAATCATATAATACTGTATTATTTTTTCCTTCTTGCGGTGAATCAAACAGTTTAACATCTACATCAGCGTATTTTGCGCACGATTCAATGGACCCCTTTACCGTGTCCATATCAAGTGAATGTGCATTACACATACTTCCCATGAACAGAATCTTCTGAGTCTCCGGGATTGCGTAATGATCATAATCTGATTCCAGCGTAATATCCGCCTCACCCGGCACTTCTGTCCAAGCGGCAGTCTTCACGAATCCGTTTACTTCTTCTGGTACCGTTGCAGGAAGCTCTGCGGCTATTGCCGAAGGCACAGGTGCATAGGATAGTACCATTTGTAGCGCAAGAAAAAGCGCTAAAATTCTTTTCTTCATTTTAACACCACCCTTATATGTTAAATGTACGACAAAAAAGCGGAGGGGAAATACCTCCATTATTATATTATCATTTTGTAAATAAAAAGCAAGCATAAAAAAATACGACACGCCGAAGGATTTTCTTCGATTTGTCGCATTTAACCTTTTTATTGAGGATGTAATATCTTGTCCTTATTCCTTCACATACTTCTGGTTTCGGCTGTTGGGTTTATCGGGTTCGGTCATACGAACATATCCCATATCAATCGCCGGATTCATGTAATTCTTCCTGAAGGTTTCTTTTGACCTTAAGCCGAGGCGTTCCATAATTACATTTGATGAATACGCTATGTCATACTCCATAACCTCCATCATACGATTAACGTAGGTATTATCGGCTGCGGCTTCATCTGCTGCCTGCCTGCTTACTTCCTCAAGTACCGCATCAATCTGCGTCAAAATGAATTCGACAAAGTAATCTGCGCTGCCGGCGACATGGCACCTTGCTATAGCATCATAATAAGCATCCTGAAACTGCTCTATGCGGCTCTCTATAGGAATGTATGCAAAATAGTTCTGCCATTGATACAGAAGCAGTGTCTGCCACAGTCTTGCCATACGCCCGTTGCCGTCCGCAAAGGGATGAATGAATACAAACTCATAATGAAATATCGAAGAAAGAATGAGCGGGTGAATATGTCCGCGCGCTTCATTCATCCAGCAAAAAAGCGCCTGTATCTGCTCGGGAACGAGCTCAGGCGGAGGTGCAATAAATATGCACTTATCTCCTGCAAATACGCCTTCATTACTGCGTCTGAACGAACCTGCATCAGGTATCAGGCCGTCAGTCATGAGCTTGTGAGCGGTCTGCAGATCATCAATCTTGTACGGATTAAATTCATGCATACGCTCATAAGCTGCGTAGGCATTCTTCACCTCAAGAATCTCTCGAGGCTCGCCATATACGATACGCCCAGCTATCACGTCCCGGACATCAGATAGTGCCAGAGAGTTAGCTTCTATCTTCAATGAAGAATGTATGGACTTAATGCGGTTATTTCTACGAAGATGCGGCCTATGTTCCAGCTCTCGTCTGCCTTCCATATGTCCGACCTTTTCAGAGATAGAAGCCACCAACCTAAGCATCTCGTCTGTGATTGTATACGGTGGTTTGTAAGAATTCATATTTTCTCCAACTTGCTTATTAACTTACTTGTTATCTTGCTTATTAATATTATCATACATCATCTGTTTATGCAATAAAAAAGGGCACATCTACACGATGTGCCCTTGAGAGTTTATATTTCCTTATTGCATTCATCAAATGCCGGACGCATATCTTCTATCTTAGCTTTGCTTATACCGTATTGCGATGCAATCTTCTGCCAATTATTTTTTACAGTTTCTTGTATCAATCCTACTATATTTGTTGCTTCATCCTTCTCAATCCCATATAAGCGTGATTCCTCAATAGCTAATTCAAATGATATGCTGTTGTCATTTTCACTGACATTCAAAGACAATTCATTGCCATATGGCATCGGGTTAACATCATACATAGGGGACAGATGCCACCCATTTTTATCAAGGATGAATGCATGATTTCTCAAATGATCGTCTGTATTTGATATCGCCATATTAAAAACAATTCTACGCCATAGCTCCTGCAAATCTTTTTTGGGGTTGCTCCCGTTTGATCTTATAAATGAAGCTATGTCCTGATAACCTGTTCCGTCTGCTGCCGAGGCACCGTCTGTTTTATTAAGTAATGTCATCGCTGATGCAAAATGAATTCTTTTTTCTCCGGCTCTGTCAAAACGCTTAACGAGGAAGGTACTCCCTCTCTCAGAAAACTTTTCAAGGCGCGATTCTTTAACCGTAATACCGCACTTCTGTGCCAAATCATATGCGACTTTTTCCCATGCACCGACATTGTTATCATCATGTTTTGACGGAAATTTTGCTATCCAGAGCTCACCTTTTTCATCCATTACGGTAGCCTTGGGTCTCGCACCACCCAATGATGACCCAGGTCTTATCAATTGCTCAACCCATTCTAATTTATCATCTTCATACTGTTCAGATAAATGCTCAAGTCTGCGAAGCGTAGTCCAAACCGGAATAGGATTTTCTTCATCACAGGAGAGGAACTCGCCATCCGGATTATTTTTCAGTCTGATTCCTCCCATACGTGACGCATCGTATACGCCCAGCAAATAATCGCTGTCCAAAAGTCTGGCAGGTTTTCTTTCCTCCCTGTCTGCAATTATTTTTTCTCTTTTGTTCATCAAAGTCCTGCCCCAACGGTCCGGAGATGCGTCGGCAAATATTCCGAATATTCCGCCTCCGTCGATATATTGTCTGCCGGAGTACGGCTCAATGCGAGGATCAATATGTATATTCGGGTGTATAGAAAGCCAGTTATCATCATATTCAAACGAATATGATTCTTTGCCTCTCACAACATCTATATATAATATGCCCATAAACTGTGTTATGTCTTTGGAAAAGCTATCATATACGTATATCACTTTATTTGTATCCATAAGATTTACTTTCTGCCTTTCAGCAGGCTTATATCTTGCAGGCGATGGCCTAGTTCATCATCGCTTGCGACTTTTAACAGTTCCTTATCCATGTTGTTGAGCGCATGCAATACTGCTGCGTATATACCTATAGCTACTGAAGGGTCGCCTTTCTCAACCTTCCACAGTGATGCTCTGCTAATGCCTGCTCTCTCTGCAATCAAAGTTGCGGACAAGTTGCGTCTTAAACGCAGCATCTTTATCTGCTCACCCATTGTGATTAATATATTCTTTGTATCAGGTAATATATTGTATGCGGCCTTTTTCATACTGCTCGCTCCTTTGTTTGCTATTATAAACACTATTATGTATTTTGTCAATAATAGTAAATATATCTATTCCTTATTCCTTCACGTACTTCTAGTTTCGGCTGTTGGGTTTGGAGGGTTCTGTTCATGCAATAAAAAAGGGCACATCTACACGATGTGCCCTTTGAAAAAATCAAGTATTACTTATTCATAGCCTCTTCTACTGCAACAGCGCAGGCAACGGTAGCACCAACCATGGGGTTGTTGCCCATACCGATGAAGCCCATCATCTCAACATGCGCGGGAACTGAAGAAGAACCTGCGAACTGTGCGTCACTGTGCATACGACCCATCGTATCTGTCATACCGTAGGAAGCAGGACCTGCAGCCATGTTATCGGGATGAAGCGTACGACCTGTGCCGCCACCAGAAGCAACTGAGAAATACTTCTTACCTGCTTCTATACGTTCTTTCTTATATGTGCCTGCAACGGGATGCTGGAAACGGGTAGGGTTGGTTGAGTTACCGGTAATGGAAACATCAACATTCTCCTTCCACATGATAGCAACTCCCTCGGTAACATCATTTGCGCCGTAGCAGTTAACCTTAGCACGAAGTCCGTCAGAATAAGGCTTACGGAAAACCTCCTCAACCTCACCTGTAGCATAGTTCATCTTAGTCTCAACATATGTGAAACCATTGATACGGCTGATAATCTGAGCAGCATCCTTTCCGAGACCGTTAAGGATAACACGAAGCGGAGTCTTACGAACCTTGTTAGCCTTCTCAGCAATACCGATAGCACCCTCTGCAGCAGCAAAAGACTCATGGCCAGCAAGGAAAGCAAAGCACTCAGTCTCCTCTTCAAGAAGCATCTTGCCGAGATTACCATGACCGAGACCAACCTTACGCTGATCAGCAACAGAACCGGGAACGCAGAAAGACTGCAGACCGATACCTATAGCAGCTGCAGCATCAGAAGCCTTCTTGCAGCCCTTCTTGATAGCGATAGCACAGCCGGCAACATAAGCCCAGCAAGCATCCTCAAAGCAAATAGGTTGAATCTTTTTAACCTGATTGTAGATCTCAAGACCGGCTTCTTTGGTAATCTTCTCAGCCTCTTCAAGATCCTTTATACCATATTCATTAAGAGCGGCATTAACCTTGCCAATACGTTTTTCATATGATTCAAATAATTCTGCCATAGCTGCCTCCTTATTCCTTACGAGGATCAATGATACGAACAGCGTCATCAACGCGTCCGTACTGACCGCTGGCTTTTTCCCAAGCAGTGTTAGCATCATCACCATTCTTAATGAAATCAGCCATCTTGCCGAGATTTACAAACTTGTAACCGATAATCTCATCTTCAGCGTTAAGAGCAATACCCGTAACGTAGCCCTCAGCCATCTCAAGATATCTGGGACCCTTCTTAAGAGTACCGTACATAGTACCAATCTGAGAACGAAGGCCCTTGCCGAGATCCTCAAGACCTGCACCGATAGCAAGACCATCATCAGAGAAAGCACTCTGAGTGCGGCCGTAAGCAATCTGCAGGAACAGCTCTCTCATAGCGGTGTTAATAGCATCGCATACAAGGTCTGTATTGAGAGCCTCAAGAAGTGTACGACCCGGAAGAATTTCAGCTGCCATAGCAGCACTGTGAGTCATGCCTGAGCAACCGAGAGTCTCAACAAGAGCTTCCTGAATAATACCGTCTTTTACGTTAAGGGTAAGTTTGCAGGCACCCTGCTGGGGAGCACACCAGCCAACTCCGTGAGTAAGGCCGGATATGTCGCTAATCTGCTTTGACTGTACCCATTTTCCCTCTTCGGGGATAGGTGCTGCGCCATGGTTCACACCCTGGGCAACCGGGCACATGAGTTCGACTTCTTTTGTGTAAGTCATGTTGTATATCCTCCTAAATTGATATCTTATTCATATGCGCCTAAAAGCGCTTCGAAAACTTATTTATATAATTAGCGTCATGCGCGACGATACATTTTTTTCAGCGCGCTTGACGAGGCCGGTCCTTAGCGATTGGCAAGCCGTAGGCGCAGCCAGAGCTTAGTACCGCTGCTCGAGTCAGCGAGCGGGAGCGTCAGCTGAAAAGAATGTATCGGAGCGCAATATGACGCGAAAACCATTTCGATATCGTCACTTTCGGCGCTAAAGAAAACTACTTAATCAGCAATGACTTGCCCGTCATCTCGGCAGGCTGCGCAAGTCCGAGAAGTTCAATAAGCGTAGGAGCAAGGTCGCACAGCTTACCACCCTCGGCCAGCTTATATCCATACTCATTAACAAGCATGAAAGGCACCGGATTGGTCGTATGCGCCGTCATCGGAGTACCATCCTCCTGTGCCATCACTTCAGCGTTACCATGATCCGCACATACAAGCATAACACCATGAGCGGCGAGCACCGCCTCAGCAGCCGCACCGACCTGAGCATCCACAGTCTCAATAGCCTTGATAGCAGCAGACAGCACACCAGTATGACCTACCATGTCAGGATTAGCAAAGTTACATATGATTAAATCATATTTGCCACTGCCGATAGCCTCTACAAGATTACGACCGACCTCGGGCGCACTCATCTCAGGCTGAAGATCATAAGTAGCAACCTTCGGAGAAGGAACAAGAATTCTATCTTCACCGGCAAAAGGCTCTTCTATACCACCATTAAAGAAAAATGTAACATGCGCATATTTCTCAGTCTCAGCAAGACGCAGCTGAGTAAGGCCCTTAAGCGATGCGTACTCACCAAGCGTATTGACAGGAGCACTCTTGGGAAATGCCACCGTCACGTTAGGTATGGTAGCATCATATTCAGTAAAGCAAACGTATGTAAGATCATGAAGCTGCTCTCTTTCAAAACCGTCAAATGCCGGATCCACAAAAGCCCTGGTAATCTCACGCGCTCTGTCAGGTCTGAAATTAAAGAAAACAATAGCATCACCGTCATGCACTCTGCCGACAGGCTCACCCGCCTCATCACATAATACGATGGGCTCTATGAATTCGTCCGTAACCTCAGCCTGATAAGAAGCAGCGACAGCGGCACAAACATCACTAGCATGCACGCCTTCGCCCAAAGTAAGCGCACGATATGCCTTCTCTACTCTATCCCAGCGCTTATCACGATCCATAGCATAAAAACGACCTATAGCGCTTGCAATCACGCCGGTGTCCTTCTCCTGCATCACAGCTTCAAGCTTCTGCAGAAAATCAAGCCCTGATGACGGAGGCGTATCGCGGCCATCCATAAATGCATGGAGATATACCTCTTTTACACCTCTGCGGCGTGCGAGTTCCAAAAGTCCGCATATGTGAGTAAAATGACTGTGAACACCGCCATCGGAAAGCAGTCCCCACAGATGAAGACTATGTCCGGATGCCGCGTCACAAGCACGGATGAGCTCTGTATTTTCAAAGAAATCTCCGTCTTCGATTTCTTTTGTAATCTTAGTAAGGTCCTGATAAATAACTCTGCCGGCACCCATATTTAAGTGTCCGACCTCTGAATTGCCCATCTGCCCTTCAGGAAGGCCTACAGCCATACCGCTTGCCTGTCCTGTTACATTAGGATAAGTGGCAAATAATTTATCAAGATTAGGTGTCTGTGCTAATTTTATGGCATTGTTAGATGAACTGTCATTCAGTCCAAAGCCATCCATGATGCACAAAACTACCGGTTTAATATCTGACATACAAACTCCTTATGAAAGGCGAACCGCGTAAGGCGGCCCGCCTTTATGATAAAACATTATTTTTTGAATAAACCGCCAAGGATACCACCGAGAAGATCTGAAGTGCTCTGTGACTTCTTTGAAGACTTCTTCGTGGTCTTTTTTGTGCTTGTGCCTGACAGAGCTGAAAAAACTCCGCCAAGGTCAATCTTACCGTCACCATCAGAATCCAGACTTCCGAGTCCGCCTGCAAGAATCTTGGTGATCAGCGGGGCAGCCGCCTCAAGTATATCCGAGATACCTGTAGCACTGATACCGGTCTTTTTAGAAACCTTCCTCGCTACACTACCCTTATCATCATCACCATCAAGCAGCATGGGAATCGCATTTTCAAGAACATTCTTAACATCTGAAGTCTTCTTTCCCGAAGTAGCTGAAATCTGCGATATCATATCGCTTGTAAGAATCTTACTTAAATCCATAGTTAAACTCCTTATTCTGCCTTATCACCGGTATCGACATCATTGATACCTTCGATCTCCTGATGGTTCTTCTGACAAGTCTTGCACAGTGAAGTTGCATTGTCCTGGAAAGCCTGCTCAACTGTGCCTTCATATATCTCATCGTTCTTGGTGTTCTTAAGATGATAGCAATCAGCATCAATGTGGTATTTATGAACTGTATTTCCATTTACAGTCCAATATACAGTAGATGTACCGAGTGCATTCTTAGCGGCTTCAAGCTGTTCTGAAGAAACCGGATTAAAGTCATAGGATGCAACTCCGCCGATGAGAAAGGCAATGGCTGCAACAACTACTGCGATAGTCTTTGTCTTCTTGTCTGCTTTCTTGTCAGTCAGAGCGATTATGATAAAAGGAACAAATGCAATAACCGATACGATTACGCCGAGGTTGTTCCACAGCCAGAACTTAAACTTATTCTTCTCAGATGCAGGATCAATGCGATTAGCCTTTTTCCACAGAGTGGAGCCTACGATGACCAGAACAAGATCGATAACCAGCGCACCGATCATGGCAATCATATCAATCTCGCCCTGTGCAAAAATATTAATCTTCTGCATCAGCGCAAGGACAGCAACTACTTCACATCCGAGTGCGACGAGCCAGCAAATAATAGCGCCTATACGCAGTCCCGTAGCATTACCCACAGGTGCTGCCTGCTTGTGCTCAGATACTTCGTTTGTAGACTTTACGATCTTTTTCTCTGCCATGTTTTCCTCCAAGAATTACTATATACAATTACGCCTTTGCTATCTGTTCAAATGAAGGCTTAAGTGAAGCGCCGCCTACGAGACCGCCGTCGATATCAGCCTGTGCAAAAAGCTCAGCTGCATTTTCGGGATTAACGCTTCCACCGTAGAGGATACGAATTTCTTCTGCAACTTCTGCTCCGTACAGCTCTCCGATAAGTTTTCTGATCATGCCGCATACTTCCTCAGCCTGCTCGGTTGTAGCTGTCTTGCCGGTACCGATTGCCCAGATGGGTTCGTATGCAATAACAACTCCCTTGGCCTGATCAGCGGTAACTCCGGTAAATGCACTTCTGATCTGTGCTTCGATCCACTTAAGAGTGCAACCTGTCTCGCGCAGTTCAAGGCTCTCGCCGCAGCACAGGATAGGCTTCATCTCATGAGCGATAGCTGCAAGAAGCTTTTTGTTAATCATCTCGTCGCTCTCGCCGAATATCTGTCTGCGCTCTGAATGGCCCATAATAACATACTTAACGCCGGTATCTGCAATCATATCAAGAGAAATCTCTCCGGTATATGCGCCCTTAGCTTCAAAATAGAAGTTCTCTGCACCGATTTCGATATTGGTGCCCTCTGCTGCTGCGACAGCTGCAGGAATATCAATAGCAGGAACGCAGAACAGAACTTCTGTCTCAGTATCTTTTACAAGGGGAGCAATCTCCTTGATAAATGCACCCGTCTGTGAGGGTGTCATGTTCATCTTCCAGTTACCTGCTGCAAGTTTTCTTCTAGACATATTATTTGTTATCCGCAGCATCTACGCCGGGAAGCCCCTTTCCTTCAAGATATTCAAGTGAAGCGCCGCCACCTGTTGAAACATGAGTAACCTTGTCAGCAAAGCCGAGCTGCTTAATAGCTGCTGCTGAATCGCCGCCGCCGATTACCGTGGTAGCATCTGCCTGTGCAAGCGCCTTAGCTACTTCAAGAGTACCCTTGGCAAGAAGCGGATTTTCAAATACACCCATAGGTCCGTTCCATACAACAGTCTTAGCGCCGAGAATTTCTTTTGCATATGCTGCTGCTGTCTCAGGTCCGATATCAAGGCCCATCTTGTCAGCAGGAATTGCATCTGTGGAAACAACCTCTGTCTCAATAGGCGCATCGATAGGATCAGGGAAGCCTGCGGTTACGAGAACATCTGTAGGAAGCATAAGCTTCTTTCCGAGTGTCTCTGCCTTTTTAAGCATATTTGCGCAGTACTCAACCTTCTCGTTATCAACAAGTGAAGTGCCGATCTCAAGTCCTTTAGCCTTAAGGAATGTGTAAGCCATACCTCCGCCGATGATGAGTGTGTCGCACTTCTCAAGAAGGTTATCAATAACTGCAAGCTTATCTGCAACCTTAGCGCCGCCGAGAATACCTACAAAAGGACGAACGGGGCTCTCAACTGCATCACCGAGGAACTTAACCTCGGTACCCATAAGATAGCCGAGTGCGCAAGGTGAAAGGTAAGCGGTAACGCCTACGTTTGAAGCGTGAGCACGGTGAGCGGTTCCGAATGCATCGTCAACTGCAACCTCAGCAAGGTCAGCAAGTGCCTTGGCAAAATCGGGATCATTCTTTTCTTCACCGATTACGAATCTTGTATTTTCAAGAAGCATAGCTTCGCCATCTTTAAGGGCAAATGCTGCTGCTTTTACATCCTCATCAACTACTGTGTCTGAAGGAACGAATTTTACTTCCTGGCCGAGAAGCTCAGAGAGGCGCTCTGCAACAGGAGCAAGAGTAAGCTCAGGCTTAACTTGTCCCTTCGGCTTGCCGAGATGTGAGCAGAGAATTAATCTGCCGCCGTCAGCAAGAAGTTTCTTAATGGTAGGAAGCGCTGCAACTATACGGTTATCGTCAGTAATCTTACCTTCCTTCATAGGAACGTTAAAATCACAGCGGACAAGTACGCGCTTTCCTGCTACGTTGATATCATCAACTGTTAATTTTGCCATAATGTTTCTCCTTAAAATGGTCAATTTAGTAAAATCGGCATAGGCCCCCTAAAAAGAGTCTATGCCGATCGATTAAATCTTAATTATTTGAGTTCGCTGAAGTACTTGATAGTACGAACCATCTGTGAAGTGTAGCTGTTCTCATTGTCATACCATGAAACAACCTGTACCTCGTAGAGGTTAGCGTTAATCTTTGATACCATGGTCTGTGTTGCATCAAAGAGTGAGCCGTAGGTCATACCGATAACGTCTGATGAAACGATCTGATCGGTGTTGTAACCGAATGACTGGTTAGCAGCAGCCTTCATAGCTTCGTTGATGCCTTCAACGGTAATGTCCTTGCCCTTAACTACTGCGGTAAGGATGGTGGTAGAGCCTGTAGCTACCGGAACGCGCTGAGCTGAGCCGATGAGCTTACCCTTAAGTTCGGGGATAACAAGGCCGATAGCCTTAGCAGCACCTGTTGAGTTGGGAACGATGTTAGCTGCGCCTGCACGAGCACGACGAAGGTCGCCCTTGCGATGAGGTCCGTCAAGGATCATCTGATCACCGGTGTAAGCATGGATGGTGCTCATGATACCGGACTGGATAGGTGCGAAATCGTTAAGTGCCTTTGTCATAGGAGCAAGGCAGTTGGTGGTGCAGGATGCTGCAGAGATGATATTGTCCTCAGCAGTAAGGATGCCCTCATTTACACCATATACGATGGTAGGAAGGTCATTGCCTGCAGGTGCGGAAATAACAACCTTGCGAGCGCCGGCATTGATATGAGCCATAGCCTTCTCTTTTGATGTATAAAATCCTGTGCACTCGAGTACTACGTCAACGCCGAGCTTCTTCCAAGGAAGATTGTTAGCATCAGCTTCTTTGTAGATTGTGAGTGTCTTGCCGTCTACTGTGATGGTGCCGGCCTCATCATCAGCCTCTACGCTGTGAATGCCTTCACCGATCTTTCCGCAGTATCGGCCCTGAGCGGTATCATACTTAAGAAGATGAGCAAGCATGGAAGGCTTGGTAAGATCATTGATAGCTACGATCTTATATCCCTTTGCGCCGAACATCTGACGGAAAGCAAGACGACCAATGCGTCCAAAACCATTAATTGCAACTTTTACTGACATATTAATACCTCCTAGTATTGTCTGAAAATATCATTGTAAATGTTCGTTAATAATGTAACACTCTCTATTTTTTATTTCAACAAAAAAACTTTTAGTTATACTTATTTAATATATTTATAACATCATTTTTCATAAAAAACGCAGCTCGGAAAAGGTGTCTCCGGCTGCGCTTTTTCACCCCATCGGCGAGATTAATCTCTGCCTCTCTGGGCTTTATCCATATATTTGCCCGCAACCATAAGTCCTATAGTAATTGCAAGAATAAGGTATGTCGCAGCCTGAACGATAACGCCGAAGGTTAATACCGGCGCATAATCCAGAACGTTTGCTTTGATAATAGCTGAGATAAGGATCACTATACGAAGAACTATGAGAATTCCAACGAGGATGTATGTCTTCTTATGTCCGAAATCTTTAGCCGTGGCAAGAATGGCAATTATTACGAGCGGCGCTGCCCACAGTAAACCCTCCCAGAGGTTACCAATGCCGATAAGCATTACATATACAACTCTGAGCATAGCCTCAATAGTCATAAGCCCCATGAAAATCTTATAGAATATTGCGGCACTCTTCTTATATCCGAGAGACAGATATATGCATCCTGTTGCAAGCGCAAGTGTGCACAAAATAGTACAGAAAATTGACAGGGGCTCCGCTCCGAGACTAAGCTGATTAGGAGTAAAGAGCGAAATGACACTGGCAATCAATGCGACTGCAAGAAGTAAGCAGTGCGCCGACATAAGCGGAACTAGTTTTTTGTTTTCTTCCATGTTAAGTTACCTTCTTATATGTGTTATCTAACGTAATTATATGCTAAAAATATTCAAAAAACAAGTACAGGGTTGCCTTTACTGCGATATATTTCCATAACTTGTGCAGGCAATTGCTTCATATGCACAAGATAACTCTTCCGCTGCTTTTTCGGCTTCTTCTTGCGTGGCAAATAAGCCGAATACCGCGCTTCCTGAGCCGGTCATAAGTGTGCCTCGCGCACCTGCATTTCTCAGTGCTTCTTTTGCCCCTCTTATGACATGGCTATCTGCAACCTCTTCAAAAACATTGTACAAATTATCGCATATGGCTTTAATATCTCCGGTTTTTACAGCTTCTGCCATCTGCTCTGACGATTTATCAGATGCCGAAACCTTGCCGGTTGCCTTAAGTTCATCATACTTTTTGTACATGGCAGGAGTAGAAAAACTTACATCAGGTTTGATAATAACTATGTGTAAAGGCCTGGGATTACGGCCGAGTCCGGTAAGCTCTGTGCCGGTACCTTTTCCGCAGCTGGGCACTCCCAGCATACAGGCAGGTACGTCAGCGCCTATCTGTGCCCCTATTTCAAGCATCTGTTTTATGGTAAGTCTTGTGGCAAATTCTTTATTTACCGCCGTAATAAATGAAGCTGCGTCTGCGCTTCCTCCGCCGAGTCCTGCGCCTTGCGGAATGTGTTTAATCAGTTTTACAGAAAGTCCCGGCATGCAAGGACGGAGCCTTTTCATCATCTCATAAGCGCGTGAGATTGTATTATCTTCCGGAAGCTCTATGCCTTCACAGGATAGTTCCAGTTTACGCTCTGCTATCATCTCTATCTGCATTTCATCTGCAAGAGAAATCGGTAGGAATACTGTATCAATATCATGATACCCGTCTTCGCGCTGTCCGGTAATATTTAAAAACAGATTTATTTTGGAATGTGCTTTTATCGTAATCATATAATATCTGCTGTCGCAATGCATGTTACCGCAATGCCTTCACCCTTTCCGAATGATGTCAGACCCTCTCCGCTTGTAGCAGTTATGCCGACATGCATAGGTGAAATATCAAGTAGCTCCGCTATGGCTTCACGCATCTCCGGGATTCTCGGAGTAATCTTTGGTCTTGCACATTCAATTGAAAATGAAACGTGTACAAGAGAGTTATCCGGCAGATTTTCAAGTGCGCGCTTTACGTATGCGCTGCTGTCAGTTATACCTTCAGAACACATATCATCAGCAATCTCGCCGAGTATGTTGTTGCAGGTTAAACCGGATATGGCATTTGTCAGCGCGTGGAGCACAACGTCTCCGTCACTATTTGCAGCAAGTCCCGGTACTTCGGGAAATGTTACCCCGCCCAATATACAAAGTTTTCGGCTGTTATCTTTTTCGAATTTGTGGCTGTCTTGGCCAATTGCACTACAAGTCATCCTTCACACCTTCTGTATTCGTTCTGCCATTCAATTACAAGGCCCGTAAGTCCTGCGTTTCTCCTTATGGCATCTTTTTCTTTAAGATCCGCTGCCCGCAAGTAATCAGCTCCTCTTTCGGCGTCCGCCTCGGCCTTCTCATACTCATTTTCGAGCTGCGTCATAAGATCTATGTCAAGACCTGACAATTCTGCATCTGCATTAATATCAGGTGCTATTTTTGAAATCATATACATCTGCCGTAAATACTCCGGCTGCGGGTCCATGGCGTATGCTTTACGGCTCAATTCGTACGCCTGATTATAATCAAAAAGTCTTGCAACATCCGCTGCCATATGCGCATATGCCTTTGCCCGCTTGGCATCAGAAGTCATTATACCGCTGCGCATTGACAGGAGTTTATTGTAAATCTCAATGGCCATGTACAGCTTACCCATATTTGACAGATAATCCGCCTTCTCCATATAGAGCGCTTCAACTCCTTCTTGCTTAAACCTTTCAAGCTGCTCGCCAAAACGTTGCAATTCCTGGCTGTTGTAATATCCGGAATCTTGCAATATTACCAAAAGGAGTTCTTCAAACTCTGCGTTGCCTTTCCAGTTACGAAGTTTAGTTGCGGTCTCAGCCATATCCAGTTCTTTCTCGAGGAAAAGCAGAAGTCTGTCATCAATAAAATTATCTTCGAGCAGAAGCAGATTGTTGTAAATGTAATAGCTAAGCTCCTCGGCTGTATAAATGTGAATACCGAGTTGGTGTGAGTAATATGGATGTGCAGCTTTAGGGCTGCCGGATAATATCAGGTTTCCCATAAGCGCTCCTTAAGGAATAATATAATCGTTGCGAATAACTATATCCGATGCAGGGAATAGTTCCCCGAATCCTTTATCTTTTATACGCACCGTCATGCGTGTCTCTGAGGTAAATGAAACGCTCATCTCAACTCTTGTCGTCTTGTTCGGGCGCTTCGGAAGATCGGATACATCAATATTGATTGTCTCCACTCGCGTGCTCGCGGCAGGCATTACCGAAAGCTCAATATTTGTTACGTCATCCAATATAAATTCGACAACTGTTTTTGCTTCATACCAGTTCATTCCGGCTTGCGCCAGGATAATCTGCTCTCGTCTGCCCTTGAATATCGTATACATGCAGACTGTAGAGGATATACGTCCTTCACATGACAATAGATATGGTGTAGCTGTTTCAGGGTAGAGCAAATCTCTTGCCGCTATTGCAGCTCCGTCCGCAAATAATGATGACACCTGGAATACGCGCCTCTTGTTGCATATATAACGGATGAAGTTATTGCACCAATCAACCTGCGCGAAGCCTTTGCCCATAAGACATACGGCGGAAATATTTTTACCGCCCAGCATTCGTTCCGCGCAAGATGTCATAATAGTATCTCCGAGTTTTTTGCCGGAATCAGAGGTTAAAAGTCCCAGTGAAAATCCTTCCGAAAGTTTTTCCGATGTCGCCTCTATTATTACCGGCTTTCTGCCTCTTAACGCTTTCATCTCATAATAATAGAGACCGTCATCACGGAGATCAAAGACACTTACGATATTACTTACGATATCAGGATCCTGCGAATAAATATAATAGATTGACGCTTCGGTATGTGTATAAACGTGTACTCGTCCTCTTTGGACTCCGCAACTTTCCGCTGCTCTCGTTAATGTATCTGAAAGGATCGGGCTGAGCACATGCACGGTGAATATAAGGCTGTCTATTTTGTCCTGATTGTATTTTTTGCAAGCCATATTTATAAGGCTGGCCACGAATTTTCTCATAAGCTGCGTAGAAGTGAACTTGGTTCCGTCAAGTGTTGCCGTACCTTTTTTCGTTACGAGCTTAACCAGACGATCCACCATCGTACCGCCGCCTGAAAGTGCCGTCTTAAATCCTTCCTGTCCTATCAGCCATTCGTCCTCATCGCGTTTTTTGCATATTACTGTAGACAGGAAAATATCTTCCGGTGCCATACAGGCTGCTTCCGGAATATTTGTTTCGGCATTTATTGCACTTATTTGACTGTAATCATCGCAGATGTCGATACCCAGTATCAGTCCCATCACGACTCCTTTATCTTAAACAGATTGTCAACAAGTTCTGTCTTTTTTGCATACTCAAGCACGCTATGCTGCCACGCCGGATCATCGGGGTATACGCTTGAGCGTACAAGATCATTAAGCAGCACGAAGCGGTCAGGCTTTTCCGTTGCCGTAATCTCGGCCCTTAATACGCCTTCTTCTGCTACAAATGATTTGCCGTCTCTGGTTACCCTTATTTCATAGTCTGCCTTTTCACCTGCAAAGAGCAGTACCGCTTTTACAAATAAACCGCTGTATACGTGATTCATCTCAAGATATACAGGTTCTTCATCATCATTTTCCGAATACAGAATCAAAGTAACGCTGTCATTTTCCTGTCCTTTGAATGAAAGTAATGTCTTGTCGTTTATTTCATTAGGCAGACATATCGGTGCTGAAAAGCGCTTATAGTAAGGAAATACTATTCCGCGTGATATAAGATCCTGAATAATTTTTTCACACAGGCGCTGAAGCTCCGGTGACAGCACAACCTGAGTTGAATAGCGTTTTGTTAATGCGAGCTGAACTATGACCGGAAGACCCGCCCCTTCAAAATTATGAAGTGCAACATTTGTCATAGTATCCATTATGTCTTCAGATATCGGTTCTCCATCGACAAATGAAGCATGGCATTTAACTACATAATATGCTCGTAATATCTGGCGATCTACACTTCCGCCCGCTGCATATACCCTGAAAATATCATCTATACGGTCTCTGCAATCAGAGAACAATTTTTGCGCGAGAAGGCGTTCAGGCAGATCCCCCATCTCGCATCCGGCTGAAGATGCTGCGCACATAAGATCCCACATATCTTCCGACAGGCCATTGTAATGAAGCGCAAGGTAGTGAAGGAGCGTCTTTGAGCGCTCACCGCGTACAAATAAATTCCAGCTAAGACCGGTCAGGAAATCTTCTTTATCAAACAGGCGGGCTTTTATGATATTATCTGCGAGCAGCGTAAGTGACTCCTTTGAAATGAATTCATATCCGCTAGTCTGGATTTCCTTCCATGCTCTGTTATAATGTCCTAGTTTTATCAGTGCCTCGATTAATCTGATATTTTCATCTTTAGTTGTGAGCGAGAATCCGGCGCAGTCCGCAATCAGCATAGCATCTTGCTTTTCACTGCCCCAGGTATGACGGAATAAAACCGCAGATACAATGCTTTTTTTATATTCGTCCGTCAAACCGCCCTGCCCTGTGAGTTCTGTAAGTTCAGCAACTTCGGAAGTGGTAAGCACATATTTGCCCATGAGCTCTCGCGCCATTGCGAGTTTACATACCGGCAGCTGTGGTGCAAGCTTTACACATGCATCAAATAGTGAATCGCTATTTTGGATAAATTGCGTAAGCTTATACGGCACGTTGCGATATTTATACCCGTCAGCATCAAGGAAATATATGTCGTAGTTCGGTGTATATATTGCAAGCTTTGCTTCGCCGTCAGCGAGTTCAACCTCCTGCACTTCGTCAAGTTCGTTATATACAACCTGAACCTTGGCAAATGATTTATCCCTTGTCTGAATTTTGTACATAAGGAGAATTTCGGGAAGGAGCTCTGCAAGCGCGGAGTCAATCTTATCGGACGTCAATATTCCGCTGTATATCGGCGCAATATTATCATCTATTATTCCGCGTGATATTTCTTCACGCACAAAGTTCTCCGCGGAATCATTATATGAATTATATAGTACGCTGTAGGAATCGATATTATTTATTGCGCTCTCGTACAGTCTGCATTTTGCGATGTAACTCTGCGGCTCATGATATGCAAAATATAGGTATACCGCCTCCGGCATCTCTGCGCCGCCTATAGGGCAGGATTTTAAATAATACTCATATATTTCTTCATTTTCGGGCGTGCCGCCTACAGCCATCTCATACCATGGCAGATAGCTCTCGCCGGTGCGTCCGCCAAGCATCAAAAGCCTGCATATTGTATCGCAAATACGCTCCTGTTTGAATGTGCGATACAAAAGTCGCAGGATATAATATAATTTTTCCTGAAATACTCTGGTGGTGTCTGCATATCTGCAGATAGCCTGCGCAAGTGACTCTTCTATGTATCCGTGGCGCGCTCCGAAATACAGTGCATCAAGTTCAAATTCTCCGAACTGACGCAGTGTTTCCGGAATACGATTCATAATCTTGCACACCTGAATATACAGATACGGTGTACGCTCGCCGGATTCATAATAATTGTGGAGCCTTGCGAGACAATCCATCGGTCGATCCGACAGGCTGTCTTCAACCATGAGTCTGATGAGGAATATGCTGAGAAAACCACTTCGATTGTCATATGAAGACAGAAGTCTCAGCAGCTGTTCTTTTTTCTCCCAGTCGGGTGATTTCTTATATGTCAGATATTTGAAAAATACATATCCTTCAAAGTCCGAGCCCATATCATCTCTCATCTGAGAGATATTATCGATGTATGCGTCTGCACGTGAAATATCGCCGCGCCATATTGCAAGTTCAAGCATCTCAAGCTTTTCTCTGAATGTCGGCTCTTCTTCGCCTATGTATGCGCGCAGATTCTTCTCCATCATGGCAAGCGATATAGAAGGTGTAACACCTGCCAGATAGTCCAGCCTTCCGCGCATATATTTGAGATAATACTCGCGGCGCTTATGTTCAATACCGAGTTGTGCTTTCTTTTTTATGATGGGCTTTACTTCAGAAGAGTCCTTCTGTTCGTATTCTATTACGTTGTCCTGTTCCTCGGTCTGCTCTGAATATTCCGTTTTTACAACCGTAAGTGAATAAGGTACGGAGTATTCGCCGCCATTTGTTACTATGGCAAATGAGCCTTCGATACTGTCGTCCTCGTCAAGTCCCTGCGGGTCTACATCAAATGTAATATTGACGGCTCCACCGGAAAAATAATTCTGAGCCGGCGTTACCCTCGGACTGGTGGAATATAGCGCACCGCGAATTGAGAGGCCGTTGCTGCTCTTTATATGCAGGGCTCCCTGATTAATGCGTCCGTATTCAATAGTGTCCTCGATGCCGGTCGGATCCAGAATAATCTGTGGTGACGGCATATCGGCATAGCCGCGTGCGAGGCGTCCTATTTTTTCTTTCACGTGCTGCTCTTTTCTTCCAGTTCTTTACAGTATTCTAAATATTTGCGGATATGATTTTCGTACCCGTTATTGCCGAGATTGAAAAAGGTCGTACCTATAAGTTCATCCGGCAGATATTGCTGTTTTACATAGTGGCCGGGGAAATCATGCGCGTACTTGTAACCGATGCCCCGCCCGAGCTCTTCTCTTTCGCCTTTGTAATTGGCATTAATAAGGTGAGGCGGCACGGATGCCATTGCGGTTTCCTCTACCGAGCCGAGTGCGCTTTCTACCGCGAGATATGAGGCGTTGCTCTTCGGTGCAGTTGCTACATAAATGGCCGCTTCAGCAAGCGGTATGCGCCCTTCCGGCATGCCCACGCGCTCCACTATCTCAGATGCCGCTACGGCTACCATCATCGCATGAGGATCTGCCAATCCGACGTCTTCGCATGCGCAGATCATTATACGTCTTGCGATGAATTTCGGATCTTCGCCTGCGTATATCATTCTCGCGAGATAATATACCGCTGCATCAGGATCCGATCCTCGCATGCTCTTAATAAATGCGGATATGATGTTATAGTGATTATCTCCGCTCTTATCGTAACGAACATTCCTGCGCTGGATACATTCTTCCGCTACTTCAGTTGTAATGTGTATTCTTCCGTCTTCTCCGGGCGGTGTTGTAAGGACTGCAAGCTCTACTGCATTTATCGCCAAGCGGGCATCGCCGCCGCTGATATCAGCAAGAAAATCTCGTGCGTCATCATCTATATATGCCTTATACGCGCCCATTCCTTTTTCTTCATCGTATACTGCTCTTTCGATAAGAACAGCAATGTCCGATGCAGAAAGCGGTTTTAATTCAAATACATTTGATCTTGATATCAGAGCCCCGTTTACCTCAAAGTAGGGATTCTCCGTAGTTGCTCCTATCAGGATTATGGTTCCGTCCTCTACAAACGGCAGCAGGTAATCTTGCTGTGCTTTGTTGAAACGATGAATCTCGTCTATAAAAAGTATCGTTCTTCTTTCGGTTGCGCCAAGAAGTTCTCTCGCATCCTCTACCACCTTCTCCATGTCTTTCTTACCTGAAGTAGTTGCATTCAGCTGGCAGAAATTTGAACTGGTTGTATGCGCTATAACCTGTGCAAGCGTCGTCTTACCTGTACCGGGCGGGCCAAAGAATATAACTGAACTGAGCTTATCCGCACTGATAGCTCTTGTCAGAAGTTTTCCCTCGCCTAATATATGCTGTTGGCCGACAACCTCAGAAAGCTTTGTCGGGCGTAACCTATTAGCGAGCGGGGATTCCGCCCTGTTATTTTGCTGTCTTGCATAGTCAAATAAATCCATACCCTCAATGACGCTACAATACGCTCAACTTTAACATATTATAGGTTAGATTATTATACTTTATTACCGATTTATATAGCAAGTAAAATTTGTGATTTTTCTTTCCTCAAACCGGCTGTTCGTACCACTGTGCCCAAATACTTAGTCAGTTCAGCCTATCGGAGCATTTTTCCCTCTCAGGCTGAACTTGTTCGCTTTTTGACACCTTCTTTATTTCATTTGACTATGTAAAACATCAAATATATAATTAATTCAAAATAAAGGGAGGATTTTGATATGGACAATATGGGCATTATATCGCTTATCCCGATAGTAATAGCGATTGCACTTTCTCTGATAACCAGAAATACCGTATTTTCGCTTGCTATCGCCTGCATCATCGGATGCTTTATCTCCGGCGCCGGCGTATGGGGATTCACGGATTTAATTATGGAATCTCTGGGCAATGCTGACTTCATCTGGGTAGCATTCATCATACTTTTCTTCGGAGTACTTGTATCCTACTACGAAAAGAGCGGCGCAATTGACGGCTTTACTACATACGTACAATCAAAGAACCTAAAGCGCCGCGGCGTGCAGTTACTGTCCTGGTTCCTCGGGCTCTTCTGCTTTGCAGACTCCATGTCACCGCTATTCGTTGGATCAGTCATGAGACGCCTCTCCGACAAAGCAAAAATCTCCCGCGAAAAGCTTGCATACATTTCAGACTCGACCGCATCACCTCTCGCGGTAATTTGTCCTTATTCAAGCTGGCCTTCATACGTAGCAGGGCTGATAGTCGGAATAGGCTGTATCGGATTAAATGATACTGATGTAGCACTCCATACCGTATTCAAATCAATCCCGCTCAACTTCTATGCAATTGCCTGCGTAGCACTCGTAGGACTCATCGGTGCCGGAATCATCAAGGACTTCGGCCCTATGAAAAAAGCCGAAAAGCGTGCACTTGAAGAAGGCAAGCTCGTAGCAGACGGTGCCGTACCGCTTTCATCCACTACCATTGAAGGAAAAGGCTTACTTGAGAAGCCTCGTGTATTCATCAACTTCATTCTTCCGACAGTACTGCTCGTAATAATCACCGTACTTACCGAATTTGTCGGCGGGGAGATGAGAATCCTCGAAGCAGTTACGATAATCATAATCCTTATGTCCATCTCCTTCCTGATTCAGGGCATGAAGCTTAAGGATCTTATGAGTGCGTTTTCTGACGGAATCACCGGTGCAATGCCTGCGCTTATGGTACTTGCCGTTTCATACCCGCTTAACACATTAAGCTCTCATATGGGAACCGCAAATTATATCATCCAGATAACAGAAGGGTTCTTAACACCCGCTCTTCTGCCTTTCTTAATATTTGTAATCTGCGCAATCCTTTCATTTGCCACCGGAACCTCATGGGGCACATACGCAATCTGCCTTCCGCTGGCACTTCCGATAGCATTTGCAGCATCTGACAATCAGATATCTCTGCTCGTGCTTCTGTGCCTCGCAGCAGTTCAGGGCGGCGGCGTATTCGGTGACCATTGCTCACCTGTCAGTGATACAACCATAATGGCCTCAATGGGCGCAGGTTCCGATCACGTTGACCACGTAAAAACGCAGCTCCCCTATGCGCTTACCTGCGCCGGAGTAGCTGCGATTCTATACCTTGTATTAGGATTTATAGCTGCTTAAATTAAATCTCTATATCAACATTTTCAACAGGTGCAGGTGTCTTGTCAATGACATCTGCATCTGTTTCTTCACGGATTTCTTCCTTGGTAGGATCTTCAAGGTCGAGTTCAATCTGCTGAGGATCTTCGTCAAAATAGCCTGTCTCTTCAGCAACAGCTTTCTTGATTTCTTCAAGCATCTCGGGACTGACAGTAGGAAGGTCATCACGGCCCGATATCTGGAAGCGACGCAGGAACTCGTCGGTAGTTCTGAAGGTCTGAGGACGACCGGGTGCGCGCTTTCTTCCTGCCTCTTCAATCAAGCCATACTCAATTAACTTATTAACCGCATGATCAGAACTTACTCCGCGGATAGTCTCAATCTCAAGACGCGTAACCGGCTGCATATAAGCGATAATTGAAAGTGTCTCCAACATAACATCGGTAAGGCGATAGCGCGGAGGTATTGACACAAGCTTTATCAGAGCCTCATAAACAGACTTATTTGTGCACATCTGATATGAATCCTCAAGGCGGATAATGTTAATTCCGCGTCCTTCTTCGGCGTATTCTGATGCCAGTTCTTCTGTCAGTGTAATAACCTCTGATACTTCTATCCCGAGTACCTGCGCAAGGTCAGCCGCTTCTACCGGTTCACCCTTGGCAAATAGTATTCCTTCAATCGTTGCTTTGTTTTGATTCATGACCTTCCTCCAATGTAAAGTCGTTACAGGTACTGTCCTCGGTGAGTTTTATTTCACCGGATTTAAGTAATTCCAGTATTGCAAGAAATGTTACGATTATTTCTGTCCTTGAAGCGCTCTCTGAAAGAAGTGCTCTGAAAGAACGTTTCTTGCCGCGGGAAACCATCTTTTTTACATGCTCAATGCGAAGCTCAATCGGAATAGTCTCACGCTCAATCTTGCCGAAGTTCTTTCCCTCGTAATTAATACGCTCCTGCGAACGTCCGGCAACCTCACGAAAAATCTCAGATAATTTTTCAAGAGTTACATCCGAAAGCAAATTGTCAAGATTAACCGGCGGACGATATGACACAACCTCATCAGGTAAACGCTCGGCACTGTACAGAATCTGTTCGCTGCCTACGCTCATGTCCTTAAGTTCGCCGCTGATATACTTGTATTTCTTATATTCGAGCAGGCGTTCAACAAGCTCGCGACGAGGATCGTCCTCATCCGTCATCTCCTCTTCATGAGGCAGAAGCATACGCGCTTTAATATCAAGCAGAGTCGCCGCCATAACAAGAAAGTCACTCATAACATCGAGGTCAACTGCCTCCATGTGCTCCATATAGTCAATATACTGATCCGTAATCTCGGCAATCGGAATGTCGTAAATATTTACTTTATTCTTTTCTATCAGATGCAGCAGCAGCTCAATAGGCCCTTCAAAGGCCGGCAGCTTGAATTCAAGTTCCATGTGCATCCTCCTTGTGTGTTAAAGTAATCAAAACAAGCTCGCAGGGATTTAGTTTTTCAAATCTTGCTCTATGATCGCATGTCCCTGTGCAGACGATCATGTGCTTGCCATTATCTTCAAAATGTCCGTGCGCGTACTTCGGAAATATCGTACCATACGGCGAATACAATCCTCTTCCGCCCGGGAGCTTCAAAACTCCGCCATGCATGTGGCCGCATAGTGAAAGGTCAGCGCCCCACTCCTTGTAAGTATCAAAGAATACCGGCGAATGCGCAAGCAGAATTTCATATGCATTCGGATCCGGTTCGCCAAGGTCAGCGCGCAACGAAGATAATTCCGGAGCATTTTTCTCAGAGAGATAATTCTTAAGTGGCAAATCAAGCCCCGAAAGATACAGTCCGGGAGCAAGGACAACTCTCTCATTCATGAGTGTATGAATTCCCAGCGCAGAAATAGCTTGCATATATTCACGATACTTACCATTTGAAGAAGTAAGCTTCTCCCAACGCTTATCGTGGTTGCCTGTAACATAGTAAACAATGAATTGTGAGGCAAGGCGCTCAAATAGCTGAAGGGCGTATTCACTTCCGGAACCATCGCGATTATTTTTACGCTTCTTAACAGCATCGCCGGCAAAAAGCGCTACGTCAGGATTCACGCTTTTAATAAGATGCGCTAATTCCTCGTGAAATTTTGGCGGCATATTATGCGTATCTGAGAAAAGAGCTATCCGGTAACCGGACAGCTCTTTCGGAAATTTATTATCTGTTAATTCATACTGATTAACCCTGATGTCCATTACGAATGGATTTTATCACATACTCTGTCTGCGTGCAATATAAAGCATCAATCGTCAAATCCAAACGGCAGCTGCTGCAATATATTGTTCTGAATATTGGGCTCTTCACCGGATTCGGCGTGTTCCAGTGTTACACTGTAGGTTTTTTCTACATAAGCGCCGTTTTCATATTCCATAACAACTACGTTCACCGTTTCGCCTGCAGCATAATACTGCAAATATTCTTTTAATTGCTCACCGGTCGTTATTGATATTCCGTCAAATTTTATCAGCACACTATGTGCAGGTATTCCCGCCTTATCTGCAGGACTTCCTTCTATAACTTCAGTGATATATACGCCTGCCGGAAGTCCGTACATTGCAGCAGTCTCGGCATCCAGTGTCTGATTGTATATTCCGAGATACGAGGACTTCTCTGCCGGAACTTTTTCGCGTTTTGCTCTGTCAAGCAACGTATCGATCAGCGGCTTTACGATATCAGAAGGAATCGCAAATCCCATACCTTCTACATTGGAATCAACCAGCTTTGAGTTATTTATTCCGATGATTTCGCATTGCATATTGAAAAGCGCGCCTCCGGAATTGCCGGGGTTGATAGCAGCATCAGTTTGAATAAGCTTAGCTGATGAGGTTGACAGTGTGCGGTCAACCGCACTGATAATACCTGTCGTTACTGATTGTCCGTATCCTAGCGCATTTCCGATTGCAACTACTTGCTGTCCGATTTTGATATCAGCAGATTTACCAAAAGATGCCTTTTTTATAACCTGAAGCGTCTCTGCGGGAATATCGTTTATATTTACGGCGATAACTGCGATATCAATGCTTTCATCATAGCCCTTAACAATTGCATTACTTGCATTGTTGTCAACAAAACTTACAGTAAGGGTCTCAGCTCCGGCAACAACATGAGCATTTGTTACTATAAGAATCTCTTTACTGCTTTGCTCAATAATTACACCTGTTCCGCGGCTTGTTTCCTCCTGTTGAAGCGAATGCCCGTTTCCTCCGAATCCCCACATGCCGAATATGTCCTGAACTTCTTTAACGGAAATATTTGTAATAGCAACAAGTGACGGCATAGTTGCATCAACAAGGTCACTGACATCGAGAGAATATTTATTAACTTCAGGATCATCAGGTTCCGTAACATCCGCAATCGGATTTGAAATAACTTCCGGTTCCGTTGGCAATTCGATTACAGGATTTTCCGGCTCCGGCTGTTTTTGGGACAGTGTGCTGATCAGGTAATAAGTGCCGCCTGCCGCTGCACCGAGAATAATCGCGCACAAAATTGCGATTAACGGAGTTTTGCTTTTTTTCTTCTTCGGCTTTTTCGGTTCCGTATCCTCAGTAAAGCTCTGCTGAGTGTATTGTGTATCCTGCTGATTTACGAAACTACGATGATAAATATTTTCTGTTTCGTTCTCGTCTTTATCCCATTCGTATTCCATAGTTTTTCCTCCTTAAAGAAAAAATCTACTGTAATATTATCTTTTAAGTATGTTCATTATATTACAAGAAAGTGAAAAAAGTGTGAAAGGCTCTGCATTTGCAGAGCCTTCCCTAAAAAATGAAAATATTATATTTCATTTAAAAATGCTTCTATTCTATCCAGACCCTTGTTAATCTCAGCCTCAGATGTTGCATAAGAAAGTCTGATATGATAAGGCATCCCGAAATCTGCACACGGAATTACCGCAACATAATAGTCATTTATAAGAATGTCTGCTATATCGACAGCATCGTTTATCATTCTGCCTTTATAGGTGAGTCCGCGTAATTCGTTACAGTCTACGAGTTGATAAAATGCGCCTTCGGGCTTGATTACCGAAAAATAGGGCATCTGAGAAATGCGTCCGTATAACAAATCACGGCGTTTCTGAAATACCTCCGCCATTGCATGAACCGTGTCCTGGGGGCCTGATATTGCCTCTACTGCTGCTGCCTGTGAAATAGATGATGGATTCGAGGTCTGATGGCTCTGTATATTGGACATCACTTTTGCAATCTCTTTGGTGCTTCCGGTATAGCCGATTCGCCATCCCGTCATCGCATAACTCTTTGATATGCCTGAACAGGTTATAGTGCGCTCGTATATCTCTTTGCCTAAAGATGCTATACTGCAGGATTTTTCGCCGGTATAATTCAATCCCTCATACATCTCGTCTGAAATAACGAAGAAATCTTTTTCTACGGCTACTTCGGCAATACTTTCAAGCTCGTCTTTTGAATAAACTGCTCCCGTCGGATTGCAGGGATTGTTAAGCACAAATGCCTTTGTACGAGGTGTAACTGCCGCCAGAAGTTCATCTGCAGTAATCTTATAGCTGTTTTTCTTCTTGCAGGCAACAATTACCGGTACGCCACTGCAGAGGCTTACCATCTCAGGATAACTAAGCCAGAAAGGAGCCGGAATAATCACTTCATCGCCGGGATTCAAAATAGCCTGGAATATATTCGTCAGTGAATGCTTACCACCATTACTGACAACTATCTGTTCCGGAGAATATTCCAGATTATTCACGTTCTTGAATTTTTCAGATATTGCAGTCCGAAGTTCAACCGTTCCTGCCGCAGGGGTGTAATGCGTCTTTCCGACATCTATTGCCGCCTTCGCTGCATCGCGGATATTATCAGGCGTCTGAAAATCCGGCTCTCCTGCACCAAAGCTTGCAATATCTATTCCCTGCGCTTTTAGTTCTCTTGCTTTTGCCGTTATTACAAGTGTAGACGAAGGTTTAACTTTTAATGCTTTTTCCGATAAAATTGTTGACATAATAATCTCCAATCGGTGCCATATCAAAATTAATTAATACAATTATATTACAAGTTCCGGAATAAAAAAAGAGGATGGCTTCGAATAATCGAAACCATCCATCTTATTACTTCGCGACGTCGCTAACTCTGGATTCACGAATGACATTAACTTTAATCTGTCCGGGATATACCAGCTCATCTTCGATGCGCTTAGCAATATCTCTTGCCATGATAACCATGTCATCATCACTAACCTGTTCGGGAATAACCATAATGCGAACTTCGCGGCCAGCCTGAATTGCAAATGACTTATCAACACCCTTAAAGGAATCTGTGATCTCTTCAAGCTGCTTGAGTCTGTTAGTATAAGTCTCAAGGGTCTCACGTCTTGCACCGGGACGAGCTGCAGAAATTGTATCCGCCGCCTGTACTATGCAGGAAATAAGGCTTGTGGGCTCTACATCACCGTGGTGTGACTCTACAGCATTAATAACAATGGGTGATTCTTTGTACTTTCTGCAGAGATCAGCACCGATCTGAATATGCGAACCTTCAATCTCATGATCAAGGCTCTTACCGATATCATGAAGCAGTCCGGCACGCTTTGCCATGCGAACATCAAGTCCGAGCTCGCCTGCCAAAAGTCCTGAAATCTGAGCAACTTCAATGCTGTGCTTAAGCGCATTCTGTCCATAGCTTGTACGGAAACGCATCTTACCAAGTAGTCTGATGAGTTCGGGATGAATACCGGTTACGCCCGCTTCAAATACAGCATTTTCGCCGGCTTCCTTAACCATCTCATCAACTTCTTTCTGGGCTTTTTCAACCATCTCTTCAATGCGAGCCGGATGAATACGTCCGTCAGCAATAAGCTTTTCAAGAGCAATACGCGCAACCTCGCGGCGCATAGGATCAAATCCTGATAAGATAACTGCTTCCGGCGTATCGTCTACTATGAGTTCAACTCCGGTAAGTGTCTCAAGAGCTCTGATATTACGACCCTCACGTCCGATAATTCTACCCTTCATATCATCGTTCGGAAGTGAAACAACTGAAATGGTAGTCTCAGCCACATGATCGGCAGCACATTTTTGAATGGCCGTTACGATATACTCTTTGGCTTTCTTTTCGGACTCTTCTCTGGCGTAAGCATCGTTTTCCTTGATGATTTTGGCCGTATCATGTTTGATATCGTCCTCTACAAGTCTCAGCAGATAAGTCTTTGCTTCTTCGGAGGTTAGGCCTGAGATGCGCTCCAGCTGTACCTTCTCTTCTGCGATCATGGTATCAAGCTCTTCACGGCGCTTATTGAAGTTTTCTTCTCTTGCTGTAAGACTTTGTTCGCGTCTTTCAAGGTTTTCAGTCTTTTTATCGATACTCTCTTCCTTGGTTTGGATGCGGTTTTCTTTTTTCTGAAGCTCTGAATTACGCTCGCGGAGTTCTTTCTCCCACTCGTTCTTTGCTCTCAGATTTTCTTCTTTAGCTTCAAGTAAAGCTTCCCTCTTTTTGGTCTCTGCGGTTTTAACCGCTTCGTCTATAATCTGTCTGGATTTATCTTCAGCAGAACCGATTTTCTTTTCATAGATATTTTTACGAATGAGCCAAGTTACAAGGGAGGCAACTACGATAGCTAATACTACTGCTACGACTGCAATCAGAATAATTTGTGTCTGTGTCACAGGAGCACCTCCTTTATTTAGTTTTAAATGTGCAAAAAAGAAATAAGTTGATTGCATAAAGCAATCAACTTATTATATACCGATTAAAAAACCTTGTCAATCAGCGAGATTTCTTACTTGTCTTCGCTTCCGCGCTTTGAAGCATGAGCCGCAGCTTCATCAGGATCGATAGCCTTGACCTGCACAGTCTCTCCTTCGATAAATCCGTAATGCTCGCGAACCTTTTTGTCTAATTCATTCATAACATCCGGATGTTCCTCAAGGTACAGTTTAGCATTCTCACGGCCCTGTCCGATACGCTCATTCATATAGCCATACCAAGAGCCGCTCTTCTCAACTAAGCCGATATTGGTTGCAAGGTCGAGAACATCGCCTGACTTGCTGACACCTTTACCGAACATAATATCAAATTCAGCTTCACGGAAAGGCGGAGCAACTTTATTCTTAACTACTTTTACCTTTACTCTATTACCAACATGCTCGCCGCCTGCCTTAAGATAATCTGTTCTGCGGATATCAAGTCTGATAGATGAATAGAACTTAAGTGCGCGTCCGCCAGTAGTTGTCTCGGGATTGCCGAACATAACGCCAATCTTTTCACGAAGCTGGTTGATGAAAATAACAACGCAATTAGACTTGGATATAACGGCCGTAAGCTTACGAAGTGCCTTGGACATAAGGCGTGCCTGCAGACCAACCTGCTGGTCACTCATCTCTCCGTCAATCTCTGCCTTAGGTACGAGTGCCGCAACGGAGTCAACCACAATAATATCAATAGCGCCTGATCTTACCATAGCTTCAGCAATCTCGAGTGCCTGCTCACCGTTATCAGGCTGCGAAATATAGAGATTGTCAATATCTACACCAATGCTCTTGGCATATACGGGATCCAATGCATGCTCGGCATCAATAAAGCCGGCAATACCGTCAGCCTTCTGTGCTTCTGCTATTACATGAAGGGCCAGCGTAGTCTTGCCGCTCGACTCCGGACCGTAAATCTCAATAATACGTCCGCGCGGAACACCGCCGAGTCCAAGAGCAATATCCAAACTAAGTGAACCTGTTGAGATAGTCTCAACATTGAGCTTGGCAGAATCATCACCGAGCTTCATAACGGCACCCTTACCGTATGCCTTCTCGATGTTGGCTAATGTTGCATCCAGTGCTTTTAACTTTTCTTGATTAATCATATGAACCTCCTGTAGGGTCTCTCCGGACTCCAAACAAATGTTCGTGAACTTATGTTCGTATGATAATACACATATTTATATATGTCAATACTATTTTTAATTTTCTTTATGAATATGTTCGTGTGTGTAGAGATGCTCGCTGCAGTACTCATGCTCTCCGTCACATTTGCTGCAATATCGGAACACCATATCCGGTGCATCAAGATCTGTGATACCGCATACTGAACAACGATGTCTTACTACAGGTTTAGACGCAGGCTGTTCTTTCTTGGATTCATCCATCTGCTTTTTAAAATTCTTTTGTGTAGTCGTACGCCCGAATCCCATTGCATTTGCCCACGATTTTTTGCGAAGGAATATATAGAATATAATGAAGTTAAATATCGACATGATGACTGCAATCGCCGAAGGCCAGTTGCCGGACATAATTGCACTGATAACATCAAATGCGATTACTACTCCGTAGAAGAAACCAAACCATTTTGCCTTAACCGGAAGGATAAAGAACAGGTAAAAGCTGGCATTAGGTATAGTAGCCGCCATAGCAAGCAGCATTGAAAGGTATAACTCACTTGCAGTAATCAGCATAATCTGATCAAAAGCAAGATAAATAACAAGTGCGGCAATAACATTGCCTATAACACCTAAAAATATGAATACATTAAATCTGAATGCGCCCCACATCCTCTCGAGCGAAGTGCCGAGAGAATAAAAGATTATTGTATATAGTGCCATATACAGTAGATCGGTAGATGGCGGGAAACACAGATAGGTAACTATGCGCCATACCTGTCCCGAAAGGATTTCTTTGGCGTTAAGCGAAAGATAGTCAATATATAATTCGGGATTGACTCTGAGAATTATAAAGCCGATTACATATACTATAATTAGATACAGCATGAGGTTCGAAATTGCGAACCGTCCTATACGTTTTTCCAGTTTATCAAAAAAATTCATACATTTCCCTTTCGTAGATAATATAACCCAGCGAGTTCTTTTTCGCAATAAATCTATTATAAAGTTTTTATAAAAGACACATATTGATTGTTAAAATAGATTATTAAATTTTAAACTATTGACATAGGGCAAAATATAAGGCATATTAGATGCAGAAAATAAATATTGCCGATATAATTTTGGATATATGGCCCAAAAGTTTCTACCGTAACGCCATTGAAGTTGCGACTATCGGATTAGATGCAAGTTTACTTGCATCGCTGCTTTCGTTTTTTGCAGCTATCGGCAACAGATCTTGAGGGAGGTCTGTTTTTTTATTTTCATCGAGGGAATATGAAGCAATTAGAAGATCGAATCAAAAAAGATGGCATAGTATTGCCCGGAAATGTTCTTAAAGTAGGACATTTCTTAAATCAGAATATAGACATCGATTTACTGTCTGCTATTGCAGATGAAATTGCTTCACTCTATTCTGACTCCCATCCCACAAAAGTTTTCACCGTAGAAGCAAGCGGCATAGCTGTTGCTACCGCCGTAGGTCTTAAGATGGGCATCCCTGTAGTTTTTGCAAAAAAACACACCTCTTCTAACGTACAAGGTGATATACTTTCGGCACCCACACATTCATATACACACGGAACAGATTATGACATGACCATCAACAGGGACTTTTTGGATCCCGCCGAGCGCATACTCATCGTAGATGATTTTTTGGCGGTAGGCGGAGCACTGAAGAGTCTCATTTCTTTAGTTGAACAGTCAGGCGCGCAGCTCGTTGGTTGTGCGATTATGATAGAGAAGGCCTTCCAGGGTGGCGGAGATGAGCTCCGCGCTAAAGGAATCCGCGTGGAGTCCCTCGCTCAGGTTGAGACTATGTCAGAGGATTCTCTGACCTTCCGTAAATAGGCATCCGCATAAGGTGCCTTTTTATATTTAAATATGTATCCTATGGGCATTGCCCTATTTATAAATGTTCTTTTTAAGGAGGATCAGTTATGAAAAAGTTTGTATCACTTTTGCTCGCTCTTGCGATGGTATTTACCCTTACAGCATGCGGCGACTCAGGTTCATCAGATGGCGGAAACGTTAAAATCGGTCTTATCTGCCTCCATGATGAAAACTCTACTTATGACCTTAACTTCATTAACGGTTTCAAAGACGCTTGTAAGAATTGCGGTCTCGAAGAGGGCTCAGGCTATATCATCAAGACCAACATTCCCGAGGGTCAAGAGTGCTATGAAGCAGCTTGCGACCTGGTTGACAGCGGATGCAATGCCGTGTTTGCAGACAGCTTTGGTCATGAGCCTTATATTCTTCAGGCAGCCAAGGAATATACTGATGTTTACTTCGCACATGCTACAGGTACCAAGGCTCACACTGAGAAGCTTCCGAACTTCGTTAACGCTTTCGCAAGCATCTACCAGGGTCGTTACCTTGCAGGTGTTGTAGGTGGCATGAAACTCAATCAGATGATCGAAGAAGGCAAGATTACTGCTGACCAGGCTAAGGTTGGTTACATCGGAGCTTTCACTTATGCTGAAGTTATTTCCGGTTACACCTCATTCTTCCTCGGCGTTCGCAGCGTATGCCCTTCCGCTACAATGGAAGTTACCTTCACCGGTTCTTGGTATGATGAGATAGCCGAGAAGGAAGGCGCACAGATGCTTATTAACAACGGTTGTGTTCTTATAAGCCAGCACGCAGATTCAATGGGTGCTCCTACTGCTTGTGAGACTGCCGGCGTTCCTAACGTATCTTATAATGGTTCTACCATTAACGCAGCTCCTAATACTTTCCTTGTTTCTTCACGCATTAACTGGACTCCTTTCTTTGAATCCTTTATCAATGCTCGTGCCAACAATGCTGAAATCGGCGTTGACTACTGCAGCGATCTTAAGAGCGGCGGCGTAATCCTCTCTGATCTCAATGAAGCTGTTGTAGCACCCGGCACCGCAGATGCGCTGGCTAAGGCAAAGGCCGCCATTGAAGATGGTTCATTACATGTATTTGATACAGCTACTTTCCAGGTTGAGGGTGCTAATCTTACCACCTACCTGGCAGATGTAGATGATATGGGTGATTATCAGCCCGATACCGAAGTAATCATCGATGGTTACTTCCATGAGTCAGAGTTCCGCAGTGCCCCTTACTTCGACCTGAACATTGACGGAATCACTCTGCTTGATACCAAGTTCTAATATGACCAACTTTTGGGGAGCCGCAAGGCTCCCCAATCCGTTCATATTTTACATCAGTGTATGACGTGCATTGATGTAAGTTATGAACCTGAAAGGAGAACCACCTTGGACGAAAAGAAATCTGTGCTCCGGATGGAGCACGTATCCAAAAGATTCGGCGATATTCTAGCCAACCAAAACGTATCGCTCAATCTTTATGAGGGTGAGATCATGGCTCTGCTTGGTGAAAACGGCAGTGGCAAGACAACTCTTATGAATATTCTTGCAGGCATTTATTATCCTGATGAGGGACAGGTATACATCAATGATCAGCCTGTTAATATCGCCTCTCCTAAGGATTCATTTGACCTTCGCATCGGTATGATTCATCAGCATTTCAAACTTGTTGATGTATTTTCCGCAACCGAAAATATCATCCTCGGTCTTACTGATCCCGAAGATAAAAATATATCCAAGGCAGAAGCCCGCATCCGTGAAATCTGTGATCGCTACGGCTTTGAGCTTGATCCTCGTCAGAAGATCTATGATATGTCAGTATCTCAGAAGCAGACCGTAGAAATAGTTAAGGTTATCTATCGTGGTGCCGACATCCTCATCCTTGATGAGCCGACTGCCGTTCTCACTCCTCAGGAATCAGAAACTCTGTTCAAGGTTCTTCGCAACATGAAGGCCAATGGCAAATCAATTATTATAATCACTCATAAGATGCAGGAGGTTCTTGAGATATCCGACCGCGTTACAATCCTCCGAAAAGGCACTTATGTAGGTGAAGTAAATACAGCTGAGACAAATGCGCAGGAGCTTACCGACATGATGGTAGGACACAGCGTAGTTCTTAATATAGACCGTCCGGAGCCTAAGAATCCCAAAGACAGGATATTAGTTAAGGACCTTACTATTAAAAATGCTGACGGCATCAAAAAGCTTGACGACGTCTCCTTCAATATCAGATCCGGTGAAATTCTCGGAATTGCGGGAATCGCAGGCTGCGGACAGAAGGAGCTTCTTGAAGCAATTGCCGGCCTTCAGGCCGTAGAAAATGGTTCCATTGTATACCTCAAAGATGACGGCAAAGAAGAAGAACTTCTCGGCATGGACCCGCTTAAGATTGCTTCTCTCGGCGTATCTCTTTCATTTGTCCCTGAGGACCGTCTCGGTATGGGTCTTGTGGGAAATATGGACCTGGCCGACAATATGATGCTCCGCTCATACCGCAGCGGCAATTCATGGCTTACTAACCGCAAGCGTCCCCACGAACTCGCTAAGCAGGTAGTTAAGGATCTTGATGTTAATACCCCGAGTATTGACACAATGGTGCGCAAGCTCTCCGGCGGAAATGTTCAGAAGATTCTGGTTGGTCGTGAAATCGCCACCTCTCCCACTGTTCTTTTAACCGCTTACGTTGTACGCGGACTTGATATTAACGCATCTTACACCATTTACGATTTGATTAATAAACAAAAGGAAAACGGCGTTGCCGTAGTATTCGTTGGTGAGGATCTTGATGTTATGCTCGGACTGTGCGACAGAATCATGG
>JAZRXC010000063.1:0-13394 GCA_045600025.1 Lachnospiraceae bacterium | reverse complement strand
CTTTTTGTAAGCGGATTCTGTGATATGTTCGACGGCAGTGTTGCCAGAACAAAAAAGAACCGCACAGAAGATGAAAAGGCCTTTGGTATGAATATAGATTCGCTCTGCGATCTTGTAGCGTTCGGCGTTCAGCCGGCGATGCTACTGTATGGATATTTCAGAGAAGACACACCAGTATATGTGTATGCAATAATGATATTTTTTGTCCTTGCGGCTGTATCTAGGCTTGCATTTTTTGATGTACAGGAAGCAAAAATGAAGAAAGAAGGCGCCGGCAAAAGAGAAAGTTTTCTCGGACTTCCGGTAACCAATGCCGCAATATTTCTCCCGGGGCTTATGACTGTAGCTTTGCCATTTGACATAGCATATAAATATGTGTGCCTCGCAGGAGTGCTTGCTATCGGCATAGCATTTATTACTCCATTTAAGATGAAAAAATTATATATGCCGTGGCTGCTTATACCGGCAGTTATAGGTGCGGCATTTTTCTGTATCCTGATATTGTTCGGAGGCCGTTTGAATGCCTAAGATTCTTAAAACAGTCCCCGGAAGGATGGCGTTGAAGACGGTATCAAGTCCGTGGATATCAAAGGCTATAGGAAAATTTCTTGACACGAAAGCCTCGGTGATTTTCATTAAAGGCTTTAAAAAGAGAAATAATATCGACATGACGAATGTCGATATAAAAAAGTGGCGGAGCTTTAATGATTTCTTTATGCGTAAGCTAAAGCCCGGTGCCCGTGAGATAGATCATAATCCTACCTCTTTAATATCACCCTGTGACGGATATCTCAAAGCAGTACCAATTACAAACGGATGCACGGTAACGGTAAAAGATGTGCCGTATAGCATAAATGAGTTGTTACATTCACAGCAGCTTGCGACGCATTATGAGGGCGGAATCTGCCTTATCTTCAGGCTTACACCTGCCGATTATCACAGGTACATATATCCGGTATCCGGAAAGAAATATGAAGATATTGTTATTCCCGGAAAATTTCAGACGGTGCGCCCGGTAGCAACTACATCATTTCCCGTATTTGTACAGAACACCCGTACATACAGTATAATAAAAGATGAGGTGTTCGGGCCGGTGACATTTATGCAGGTGGGAGCTCTGTTAGTAGGACGCATTGTAAATGAGAACACGATTGAAACATATGTAACGCGCGGCATCGAAGCAGGACATTTTGAATTCGGTGGTTCGACTATCATAATGATACTTGAAAAAGACAAAATCAAACTCACTGATATCATAAAAAAAGCCTCAGCCTATGGAGAGGAAATCCAGGTGAGACTTGGTCAAAAGGTAGCCGAAAAAATCAGTTGCCTTCAATAAACTTTTTGATGTAGGGGATTACCTCATCCTGAGGTATCTTAAGAGCTACAGAGAATTCATCATACACAAGACGCTCGGCATCTTTGAAAAAGCGCTCATCGGTCAAATGCATTTTTTTGCCGGTGGCCTTTTTTTCTTCCTGATGCAGATAGAGAGTCCTGATAAGGCATACCATATCACGACTGTTGCCGCTCAATAAAATCTCCTTGTAGCGATTCTTTCTTTCGTTCTCATTTTCAATCCAGATGCAGTCATCATCAGTCAAAGAAGAAAGCAAATCATTAATCTGCTTTTTTGTTATGAGTTTACGCATGCGGGAAGTAAGATCGGAATTGGAGGTAGGAACATAAAGAGTAGCATTCTTGTTGAACATGGGCTTGAGCACATAGTAAGTGGTGGGTTCATCCTTGAACACTCGCTCGACTATTTCGGAAACAACACAGACACCGCTTGTTCCGTAATGCACAAGATCATTAATTTTGAACATTATGCTAACCTCCTTGCCCATATTATAACATTAATTATTAAAAAAATCTAAACTTTTTTGAGCAATTCGCATAACTACAAAACTTGCAGAACCAATTTCAGAGTGTTAAAATACTTATTTAGGTGTAAAAATGGAAAACCAAAACGAAAAACCAAAAAACAAATCAATAGAACGTAATCGAGAAATGCTCACAGCGCCGGTAGGAAGACTTACGCTGAAGATGGCCTACCCCACGATTATCGCATTTCTGATTACTTCAATATATAATCTCGCAGACACATATTTTGTAAGCGGACTCGGAACAAATGCAACCGCAGCGGTAAGCGTCAACGCATCACTCGATAATCTCATCTTCATGGGAGGATCGCTTTTTGCGGTAGGCGCAGCGAGCTATATATCCAGGCTTCTCGGAGCAGGAGATCAAAAGCAGGCAAATAAAGTCCTGTCCACATCGTTCTTTACAGCTATGGTCTTCGGCCTGCTGATACTGATATTCGGACTGATATTTATAGAGCCGCTGGTGAGGCTGCTCGGCGCAACGGACAATTGCATAAATTATTCAATAGAATACGCAACCTATGTCTTGTGGGTGGCTCCGTTCATGGCCGCGAATTTTGTCATGAACCAATGCCTTCGCTCGGAGGGAAGAGCACTTCTTTCCATGCTCGGAATGGGATTCGGCGGACTGCTCAACTGTTTCCTTGATCCCTTCTTCATCATGGGAAATGTCACGATATTCGGCCTGACATTTAACGGACTGGGACTTGGCGTGGCCGGCGCCTCAATTGCAACCGCAATATCAAAACTGGTAAGTTTCATAATATTAATAGCACCGTACTTGCTGAAACAATGCACATTAAAAATCTCATTCCGTTGCATTACATTTACGCGCACAATAATAAGAGAAGTAGCGACGGTCGGCTCGTCCGCATTATTCCGTAACGGTCTTAACGTAGTGTCGGCAATAATATTAAACAATATCGCAGGAAATATTTCCGATTCCCTTTTGGCGGCAGTCGGCGTTTCGACTAAGATAATGATGTTCCCCTTCGGCTTCATACTCGGCTACGGAAACGGATTCCAGCCCGTAGCGGGATTTGCCTGGGGCGCCAGAGATTTCAAGAGAGTCAGAAAATCCTACAGCTTCGCCTGGAAGAGCGCAGTTATCGGAGCTGCGGTTATGGCAGCGGCGCTGGCAATCTATTCTGATTTCGTAATAGGACTATTCACTGAAACAGACGAAGAAATGCTTATGCTTGGTTCACTTTGCATAATCACCCAATGTATCGCGCTCCCGATACACGCATGGGTAGCAATTGTAAATATGTACTGCTCGTCACTCGGCTACGGTTTCGGCGCCATCCTGCTTGCAATATCAAGACAGGGCCTGTGCTTCCTTCCGATAGTATTTCCGCTGGCGGCTATATGGGCGGCAGAGGGAGTATGTTTTGTACAGGCAATTGCAGATGCACTTTCAATATTCCTCGCCATACCTATGCTCATACATGTATTCAAGATGATAGACAAAGAACAGAAAACAGACGCAGCGCAGCTTTCCTGTGCGACGGGCGACTGATATGGCAACAGCATTAAGTAAGTCAGAAAAAGAACGCATAAAAAATATTCTCGCGGAGCTTGATAAGTATTACGGCACAGATACTCGCTGTTATCTGCATTATGATACTACGTGGCAGCTCCTGATTGCAGTGATTCTAAGCGCACAGTGCACGGACGCGAGAGTAAATACTGTAACGCCCGCATTATTTGCCCAGTATCCGGATGCGGAAAAAATGGCAGCGGCTAAGCTCGCTGATGTTGAGGAAATCATTCATCCGGTCGGGTTTTATCACAACAAAGCAAAAAATATAATTGCATGCAGCAAGGATATAGTAATAAGATACGGTGGTGAGGTGCCGCGCGATATAGAAGATTTGACCTCCCTGCCGGGAGTTGGCCGCAAAACCGCAAATGTAATCCGCGGAAATATTTACGGCGATCCGAGCGTAGTAGTTGACACCCACGTAAAAAGAATCACAAAAAAACTCGGACTGACAAAAAATACTGAGCCGGAAAAAGTCGAAAAAGATTTGATGCGCGTGCTGCCGCAGGATCATTGGATACTATGTAATCTGCAGCTGATAGCGCTCGGGCGAGAAATCTGCACAGCCAGAAGTCCGAAGTGCGACAGGTGTTTCCTTCAAAAATACTGTCCGGAGGGCAAGAAAAATGTTTAATTTCAAAAACAAAAAATCAAAGAGAATTCTTGTAGGCGTGATAGTTGCCATCCTTGTACTGTGCATGGTACTTCCGCTCCTCGCATATATCTTATGATGTATGTGGTAATGACCGGCACCGCGGGTGATGCGGGGGCCGAAAAACTCTATAAAGAGCACAGCGGAGAGCTTGAAGCAAAATTTTCGCCTTCATATTGCAGAAGGTTTCTTTCGTTAACGCAAGAGCCGGATAAGACCATTCCGGAAGGCCTTATATGCGTCCCGATGACGAGCGGCGTATATGATGCATTGTGGAAGATAGGCGAACTCGCTGACTGCGGACTTGAGATAATTCACTGCGAGATACCGATAAAGCAAGAGACCATAGAAATCTGCGAAACGCTCGGAGAGAACCCGTATGAACAGGCTTCTTGCGGATCATTGTATATAACTGATGAACCTACATTTGGCAAAGTAATAGGACATACTACGAACAGCGCAGCAAAAACCGTGATGATGAAGAGCGGAATCAGGTATCTGAATCGGCCGCAGACAGACTGAATATGAATTCGGTACCGACGCCCTCGGTACTTATGACATCTATAAATTCCCCGTGAGCATTTATGATTTCTTTTACAATGGCAAGGCCCAGGCCTGTGCCTTTTTTGTCTTTGCCGCGGGAGGAATCCGTCTTATAAAAACGTGTCCATATCTTCTTTAAATTCTCTTTAGGAATACCGCAGCCGGAATCTTTTATAGACACGAAAACTTTTTCCGAACGCCTGAACACTTCAATACATATTGAGGAATCTTTAGGCGAAAATTTAATTGCATTATCAACGATGTTATATACGACCTGCTGAATCTTCGAACGATCCGCATTTACGAGAGAAGTGTGCTCATCAAGGTTTAATTCAAAGGAGATATTTTTTTCACGGCACTGCATCTCAAAGCTTGCACACGTGCCGCGAATGACATCGTTAATATCAAAGTCCTCTTTCTTGATATCAAAACTGCTCGCTGATACAGAATTAAGCTGCATCAGGTTTTGAGTCAGACCGGTCAGTCTATCCGTCTCATCCGAAATAATATTCAGATATTTTTCCTGATTCTCCGGAGGGATGGTTCCGTCCTTTATCGCTTCAATATATCCCTTGATTGAAGTAAGTGGCGAGCGGAAATCATGAGAGACATTTGAAATGAACTGCCGCTGATAATCCTCGGTCTTACCAAGCTCGTGAGCCATGTAGTCCAAGGTATTTCCGAGATATCCCATTTCATCTGAAGAATTGATTTTGAGTTCGTATTTTAAGTTACCGCCCGCATATTGATCGGCAGCAAATGTAATCCGGCGCAGCGGTCTTAATACAAATATGATAAAGATAAGCAGAATGATAAGCGAAAATGCCAGTATCAGACCAAACGTGAGATAATAAGTGAGAAGCTGGCTGTCTGCGGCAGAAGCAATATTTGCAACAGGCATATGGGCAAATACATATCCGTCAGTTTTATATCCTGACACGACGGGAGAGAAAACAGTGAGATAATCTTCGGAAAAGGTACCGTAAAAATCTCCGACTCTATACGCCGCGGCAGTATCGGCAGAATTAAAAGCTTCTATTTTATGCCCTGTTAATTCCTCGGAAGAATCATACAAAACGACATTTTCTTCATCCATCATCATAATGCGCATGCCGGTGTAAACGGATTGCAGATGCAGATCTGTCATGTTTGCATCCTGAGCAGAATCCTGAAAGAAATCGTCATGGTAAGCTGAAATTTCATTTACTGTTTGGCGCAGCCTTCCAACCTCTGATGAGAGAAGATTATTGTATGTGAGCTGATAGGAAAAAGTCGCAATCAATGTGAATGAAAGGATTGCGAACAATATGTATCCTATAAGGAATTTGAAAAGCAGAGATTTTTTCATCAATGAACCTCAAATCTGTAGCCTATGCCCCATACGGTAGTAAGATCCCAGGCATCGTGAGGCGTAAGCTTCTCACGCAGACGCTTAATGTGCACGTCAACAGTGCGGCTGTCGCCGACATAATCATATCCCCATATGCGCTCCAGGAGCTGCTCACGGGTAAATACCTGATTAGGTGACGATACGAGGAAATAAAGCAGCTCGAGTTCTTTGGGCGGAAGCGAGAGCGCCACCCCGTCAAGCTCAGCTGAATAATTTGTCTTATTTACGATAAGGCCGGGCAATGTTACTATCTCGGCATTATCTTGAGAAACCGTGGCAGCAGCAGAAGCAGTGCGGCGAAGAACCGCGCGGACGCGGGCTACAAGCTCTTTTGTGTCAAAGGGCTTTATTACGTAGTCATCAGCACCAAGCTCAAGACCGAGAACTTTATCAAATACTTCGCCTTTTGCCGACATCATAATAATCGGAACGCTGCTGGATTTTCTGATTTCTCTGCAGACCTGATAGCCGTCAATAACGGGAAGCATGAGATCCAGAAGCACAAGATCAGGCTCATACTCTGCAAAAGCGGTAAGAGCACTTTCGCCGTCAGCGACACATTTTACTTCAAAGCACTCTTTGGTGAGATAGAGCGCGATGAGTTCAGATATGTTGGTATCGTCATCAACTATAAGTATTCTGTTCTTAAGCATGTCTGTCTCCTATTTGAATGTGGCGATAGTAACGCCATAACCGCCTTCATTGTATTCGCCTGTGCGATAACTGTCTATGTGTTTATTTTTACGTAGAATTGAAAGCACGGCTGACTTTAATGCGCCTGTGCCTCGCCCGTGTATTATTCTGACCTTTGAAAGATGCGCAAGGAAAGCATCATCAAGATATTTTTCAAGTTGCGGAACTGCCTCATCCACGTGAAGTCCGACGAGATTTATTTCCCCGGATATTGTCATTGACTTGCCGGCGCTGATATTGCCTCGGCCGGTAGCCTTGGACGGTGCAGTAGTCTCATATTCGGGCAGGAGCTCCAGATCGGATATATTAACCTGTGTTCTCATGATTCCAAGCTGTACGAAAAGGTTTCCTTTGTCGTCAGGCAATGTGCTTACGGTTCCGTCAAGCTTCAGGGAAATGACGTGAATTCCGTCGCCTATGTGAAGCTGCGCAGCGGTAAGCTCACCCTTATGGCTGGCGCGCAGCGCAAGCTTATCATTGAGCGCATCTATATCTGTGCGAAGTCCGCTTCTTGCGAGTTCTGCTTCTTTATCCACACTGACGCCGGCTTTGTTAAGCGCTCTGATTGCCTTGTCGGCGGAATCCTTTGCACCTTGAAGTATCTCGCGTGCTTCTTCACGAGCCTCGCGCAAAACTTTTTCGCGCTGCTCTTCAATATTCTTGCGTTTGTCAGACAGTTCGGTGTGCAGATTAGCAATTTCATCGCGGAGTCTTGATGCCTCGGCTTCCGCATTTTCCAGACTTATGCGGCGCCGCTCAAGATCGGAGATGACATCCTCAAAAGCTTTATCCTGCTGACCGATGGTGCTCTTTGCGGATTCAATTATATCTTCGCCAAGTCCAAGCTTAGAGGATATGGCAAATGCATTGCTCTTACCGGGGACACCGATAAGAAGTCTGTATGTCGGACGTAGAGTTGCCACATCAAATTCACAGCAGGCATTTTCCACGCCGGGTGTTTCAAGGGCAAATATTTTGAGCTCGCTGTAGTGTGTGGTGGCGGCGGTCCTTATTCCTCGCTCGTGAAGCTTACTTAGTATAGCCATAGCGAGAGCAGCACCTTCAGTCGGGTCGGTTCCGGCTCCAAGCTCGTCAAAGAGAACGAGAGAGCGGTCGTCGGCATCTGCCATAATTTTAACAATATTTGTCATGTGCGCTGAAAAAGTACTTAAGCTCTGCTCGATGCTTTGTTCGTCGCCTATATCGGCAAATACACTTGAGAAAGTTGAAAGCTCTGATCCGAGTGCAGCGGGTATGCAGAGTCCCGCCTCGCCCATAAGGGTTAATAATCCGATGGTTTTCAGAGTGACGGTTTTTCCGCCGGTATTAGGACCGGTGATTACGAGAAGGTCAAATGTATCGCCTAAGTTTACATCAATCGGAACGACTTTCTTTTTATCGAGCAGCGGGTGGCGGCCTTTTTTAATAACGATGCGACCATCTTCATTGAATTTAGGACATATGCCGAGATACGAACGCGACAGTTCTGCCTTGGCAAATATAAAGTCCAGCCTTGTGAGGACTTTGTAATTTACAATCAGTGCCTCCGAATATTGCGCTACCTCATTGCTGAGATTGGACAATACGATTTCGATTTCTTTCTGCTCTTTAATACCAAGCTCACGCAGCTCATTATTTAGCTGAACTATCGGCATCGGCTCTATGAAATATGTTGAGCCACTTCCGGACTGATCATGAATGAGACCGGGGACATTGCCGCGATATTCGGCACGTACGGGCAGGCAGTAGCGGCCATCGCGTTCGGTAACTACGGAATCCTGCAGGTACGAGCGACAGCTTACAAGAAGAGTATTTAACTGGTTGTGGAGTTTGTCTTCGGTAAGTCTGATCTGACGACGGACTGATTTGAGCCCGGGACTTGCATCGTCGGCAATTTCTTCTTCGGATATGATGCAGCGTTTTATCTCTCTGTTTAAAGATTGCAGCGGGTCTATTGCGTCAAAAAGTCCGTCGAGGCAGTCGGGATTTTCCCTGTTGCCTCGCTCGCCGTAAGCTTTTGCCTGCGCCGCCGCATCAAGAAGAGAGGCCACCTGGAGCAGTTCTATTACGGACATAAAGCTTCCGACCTCGAGTCTTCTTACTGCTGCAATTATATTTTTTACACCGGAGAAAGAAGTGCTTCCGCAGGTGATAACACGTGCTTCCGCATCGTAGGTTTCTGCGAGGGCAGCGCGTATGTCATCAAGACGCTGCATGGGCAGAAGCTGTCTGCACATACTACGTCCGTCATCTGTTGAAGCATAACCGGACAGGCGGTCAATTATCTTGTCATATTCCAGTGTATGATATGCCTTGGTATTCATAAAAAAAGTATAACACAATAAGAGTTTTCGTTGTAGCATTTTTATCTTCACAAAGAAGGCGTGTAAAGTTATAATTGAATTATGGTAAATGATGATAAATCCGCGCAGGAAGCGCGCGAACAATTTATTCGCGAGACAGTTGCTTCGGATAAGAAGACAGGCAGTAAGCTTCGTAAAAAGATTCTGGTCAGCAGTGCATGCGGACTTGCCTTTGGCGTAGTCGCCTGCCTGACTCTTTTGATTAGCAAAAATGTATGGAGCGGCCCTGAAAAGGAGCCGGAGACAAGTACGGATATTACAGTATTTTCCGGCGAGACTGAAACGGAAGAGCCTTCGGCTCCCGTGCTGCCGCCTGAGGAGTATTCTGATGCAATTGCTGAAATCGAAGCGAGCCTTTCGGCAAGATTCGAAAAAGAGCTTGAGAACCTGCGTCAGGAAAACATTATGTATGCCGATAGACAGCTGGCAGTTGCGCGTGCGGATAAGTCACTGGTTACAGTTTCCGCAACTCCTAATAAAGAAGTTTTTGATGATTCTGAGAATGCGCCGAAATACACCGGTGTTATCATTGCAAAGACAGATGGCGAAATTTTTATTTTGACATCAGCAGATGCAGTCTCCGGTGATTCTATTTATGTTAATTTCAGCACGCATACCGAAGCTACAGCTACATTAAAAGAACGTGATGATGTCTATGGCATAGCGGTTGTTTCGGTAGGTACTTCTGATGTGTCAGCTGCGACTAAAGAACTTCCGATAATTGAATTTGGCACGCCCGGAGCTATCTCAAAAGGGACCCCGGTTATTGCGGTCGGTATGCCGCAGGGCAAGAGCGATGCTGTAGCGTATGGTATTGTGTCTCATATTGAAAGCACTGTTTACGGGACAGACGGCATAGTTAAATTATTCCAAACAGATATAATCGGTAATGATAACTCCAACGGATTGCTGCTTGATAATGAAGGCTGTATGATTGGTTGGATTACAACAAAATATATCAATAACCGTATGAGCGGAATGGTGGCAGCATTAAGTTTGGCAGATATGAGATTATCTATTGAAAAGCTGTCCAATTCACGTCCGATGGCGCTTTTAGGTATCAGAGGTCAGGCTATTACAAAACCTGTTGCAGACGAGAACAATATGCCCGTAGGTATATATGTTATTAAGCCTGTTGCGGGACGTGCCGCGGAGGCCGCAGGCGTATTGGCAGGCGACGTTATTACAAAAATAAACGGTTCAGATGTGAATACATTCCCTGAACTTATCAGGATTCTCGGTGAGCATGTTCCCGGCGATGTTATTAATTTAGAGCTATACAGAAGTGCGCAGGGAAGTTATCAATCAATGATACTTTCCGTTACGCTTCAGAAGAGATAGGAGTTTATATGAATTATATTACCAGTTTGAGAGAGGGCGAGCAGGTCAGAGAAATCTATCTGTGCAAAAATAAGGTCAATGCCAAGACCAAGACCGGCAAGACTTATTATTCCATTTCACTTCAGGATAAGACCGGCACGATAGATGCCAAGATTTGGGACTTGTCCAGTGGTATTGACCATTTTGAAGCAATGGATTACATATCAGTCGAGGGTGAAGTGACTGTCTATCAGGGGGCGCTTCAGCTGAACATTCGCCGCGTGCGTCTTGCTCACGAGGGCGAGTTTGATCCGGCAGATTATCTTCCTTCATCGCCTTACAATGAAGAGGATATGTTTAAAAAGCTTCTTCGTTTCGCTGACAGCATTAAGAATCCGTATTTGTCACAGCTTGTTAAGAGTTTCTTCGTAGACGATGCGTCAATAGTTAAAGCCTTTCGTAAGCATTCCGCAGCCAAGAGCATTCATCATAATTTTGTCGGCGGACTGCTTCAGCATACACTGCGTGTTACCGAGATGTGCGATTTCTACTGCCAGCGCTACGAGATGCTTCAGAGAGATCTGCTTCTGACAGGTGCGCTGCTTCATGACATCGGTAAGCTAAAAGAGCTCGCAGATTTTCCGAATAATGATTATACCGATGCAGGGCAGCTTATTGGTCATATTGTTCTCGGCTATCAGATGGTTGAGGAACACATCGCGCAGATTCCCGGTTTCCCGGAGAAGCTTGCTTCTGAAGTCGGACATCTGATTTTGTCGCATCATGGTGAGCTCGAGTACGGTTCTCCCAAGAAGCCTGCTTTGATCGAGGCGGTTGCACTTAATTTTGCTGACAATACCGATGCTAAGCTTGAAGCTATGAGCGAACTTCTTGATTCATCTCTTCCCGGTGATGCCTGGCTTGGCTGGCAGAAGCTTTGGGAGAGCAATGTCCGTCGCACGTCGGATACTTCTAAATATTGATATGCCTAAGAAAAATGATATTTTTGAATTAGATATTACAAATCTTACTTCTGAAGGAGCGGGCGTCGGGCGGATTTCCGGATACCCGCTCTTTATTCAAGGAGCAGTGCCGGGAGATAAGGTTAAAGCGCTTGTACTTAAGGATAAGCGTTCTTATGGTTACGGTAAATTAATTGAGATTATTTCCCCGTCACCTGACAGGGTGGATGCGTCTTGTGACGTATTTGCAAGCTGCGGAGGCTGCAGCCTTCAGATGATGTCATATGAAGCGCAGCTTCGCTATAAACGCAAGCAGGTATTTGATGCGCTTACCAGAATAGGCGGACTTAAAGATCCTGAGGTTCTGCAGACTATCGGTATGAGCATGCCTTACAGATATCGCAACAAGGCGGAATATCCGGTTAGTATGGATGCTTCCGGGAGAATCCTTATGGGTTTTTTCAGCAAGCATTCGCATAGAATAGTTGAGTGCAGCGATTGCCTGCTGGGCGATCCTTCCGATGCCGGCATTTTAAATGCTGTACGCAGCTGGATGATCAAATGCTACATTTCCCCTTATGATGAGGAGAGTGGGAAGGGATTTTTGAGACACATCTTAATCCGCCATTCGCATGCTAACGGGGATGTGATGATTTGCCTTGTTATTAATTCTGTAAAGATGAAGTACGAAAAGGAGTTACTCGAGGCGCTTTCCGGTTGCGATAACCTGGCGTCACTGTCATATTGCATTAATCAGCGCCGAGATAATGTAATCATGGGCGACGAGGTGCGTACGATAAGCGGTGCGCCGTATATCGAAGATACCATCGGCGGCATTTCTTTCCGCATTTCTCCGCAATCTTTTTATCAGGTAAATCCCGAGCAGACCGAGAAGCTTTATCAGACGGCTCTTTCCTATGCCGGACTTAGTGGCGATGAGATGGTCTGGGATCTTTATTGCGGCATCGGCACCATATCCCTTTTCCTTGCTCAAAAAGCGCGTAAGGTCTGCGGAGTTGAGATTGTGCCGGCGGCGATTAGAGATGCCAGGGACAATGCGGCAAGAAACGGCATTACAAACACAGAGTTCTTCTGCGGCAAAGCCGAAGAGGTGCTCCCGGAGCAATTCGAAAAAACCGGAGAGCGCGCCGACGTAATCGTGGTAGATCCGCCGCGCAAAGGGTGCGACGCGTCGCTGCTATCAACCATGCTTGTAATGGCGCCGGAGAGGATTGTATATGTATCCTGTAACCCCGCCACCCTCGCCAGAGATGTAAAGATACTGACAGACGGCGGATACCATTTCATAAAAGCCCAGCCCGTAGACATGTTCGGCCAGACGCGGCATGTGGAGACGGTAGTATTGATGTCAAGGGTGAAGGAATAAGTGCCGAAAAGTGCTTATTTACTGCACTTTTGCGAGGTTTAACAGGAATAAATATTATCTCGCTTGAGAGCCACTACAATATATAGTGTTGATTCTTTAATAGATCTTTTTATAGTTATTATATGGAGTTTTGCTCCAAATAACAACTATAAGGAGGTCTTTTAATTATGTTCAAAAAGACAAAAGAGAGGAGTATTCAGGAACTTCTCGGAAAAGATTTAAGCGGGATAATATTCACTTCGATATATTTTAACGGGTTTACAGGTGTCTTCATATAAAAGTTTCTGTTATCAATAGCAAAAACTTTGATTTTTAATAAAGTTTATGCTATGATATTTCCTGACAAGGGGGTCTTATTTATGAATGTAAAATCGGAATTAATGAGCAGAGACCTATATTTAAATAAGTTGATAGCCTTAAAGGATACCGAGCCGGTAAAGGTGGTAACGGGAATACGACGCTGTGGCAAATCAAGTCTTCTGAAACTAATGATTAGGCATCTTAAAAGTTGTGAAGCCCAAGATGATCAGATTATCGAGATGAATTTCGAATCCAATGCATTTAAGGGGATGACGTCAGAGAAAGTATATGCCTATGTAAAGGAAAGATGTGCGGATAAGAGAATGTATCTGTTCTTTGATGAAATTCAGAGAATTCC
>JAZRXC010000062.1:0-18779 GCA_045600025.1 Lachnospiraceae bacterium | reverse complement strand
ACGGAATGCCCACGTTATAGAACACTCTGAAAGGTTCATGTAAATATCCACGCTCAGAAGGTATAATTACTTCGCCCATGACTGCCTCCGAGGTGAATATACTACTAAATGCGATTTTTTGCAATAAAAAAATAAAAAACTGTTCGACAGTTGTCAAATAGTGCTTTTTTTGAATATTAGTAGAGGGAGTTGTTATTTTGATATGTCAACTGTTTTGACGTCTAGACTAGAGATTGGTTCCTCGCTGCACACTGACAGACTGTAGCCCTCTATTTCTGAATAATGTGTAAGATAAGGAACGTTCTCCGCACCATATAAAAACTCTATCGGATCGTCTGCTTTAATTGCAAATGTATCAAGCCCCGTTCCGAGGCCACGCCCGGTGTATTTGATATAGCTCTCCTTCAGTGTCCAAAGCCTGAAGAAAAATTCATCCCTACAAGGTCCGGCTGCGTAGCTCATAAGTGCCTCATATTCACAGGGTGCAAAAAATCTCTTCGCTATATCTTCACGTGCTTCTGATATTTTTTCTATGTCGCATCCGACTTCAAAATCTGAGACCGCACATATTGCCATCTGACCCGAATGTGATAGATTAAAACACGGACCTCCGGAAATATACGGCTTACCATTATCTCCTATCTTTATTTCATAATTATCCGTCCCTGCTTCTTTTAGCGCATGTCCAAGAAGCAGTCCGGCACATACGGATAATTTTCGTGCAACCGGCAATTTACATGCAATTGCCTTGTCCCGTCTGAATTCCGGAAGCTGACTTATTGCACGCTCAAAGATGCGTTCATCATTAAGCGCATCTGTCTGTGCAACGTATATATGTATATTGCAAGCTTGATTATCTTTCATGCTTTTGATTTTATCATATTCATACGATATTTTATATACCCATATTTTGCATCAAAAAACGCGCCCACAAAATCGGGGCGCGTTCAAGTTATCAGTAATTACTCTGCTATCTTAGCTTCGGGAGCGTTCTTGCGTACGCTTTCAATACCCTTATTGCAGGAAGCCTTTGCCTTGTATCCTTCAGAAGCGAGAACGATCTCACCATTCTTTGCTTTCAGGCGGAAACGGAACTCGCCTGCCTTATCGGCATATATCTCGAACTTAGGATTAGTAACAGCCTTGAATCCTTCTACTGTCTGGTCCTCTACTTTAGCAGCAACAGCAGCTTTTGCAACACTTGCAGTTCCCTTGATGCAGGATTTTTTGTCAGCGTAAACCTGTGAGGTTCCGATAACCTGTCCGTTACCTGCTACAATAGTAAAACTGCAGCCTTTTTTTGTCTCTTTTAAAACAAATTTTCCCATAATGAGCGCTCCTTTCTAAAGAACATACTTTAATAAAATAATACCATACTTTTTGAAAAAAGTAATAAATATTTTCAGCGTTTTATTAAAATGGCGGAAAGGTCATTAACATTAGTGCCTGTCGGGCCTGTGATAATAAGTCCGTCTATGGCAGATAGTGCAGTATAAGAATCATTATCTGCTAAAGCTGCACGGATATCGATACCTTTTTCAGCAAGTCTTTCTGCCGTATCCTCATCAACATAACCACCTGCAGCATCCGTAGGTCCATCTGTCCCGTCAGAGCCGAAAGAGAATACGCACGTATTCTTGCATCCGGCAATTCCGGCTGCTGCAGAAAGCGCTATCTCCTGATTTCGTCCGCCTTTGCCACTTCCCGTTAAATGAACGACCGTTTCACCGCCTGCAAAGAATGCATAAGACTCATCAGCGTCATTGTATTCTCTTGCAATGGCACTTAAAAACTCACCGGCAGATTTTGCTTCGCAGTCAAGACTTGATGTAAGAATCACCGGCTTATAGCCGAGCTGTCTCGCCTTTTCGGAAGCGCTTTTGCAAAGTTGCTTAACGCTTCCTGTCACATAGGTTGTAACATTATCAAGCACTTTCGGCGTCTCAGATGTCAGCAGCTTCTGTGCCTCCTCTGAGAACTTAAGCTTGTATCTTGAAACAATCTCCTGTGCCTGCTCGCAAGTCGAACTGTCAGGATATGCAGGACCTGACGCAATCATATCAAGCGGATCTCCGATTATGTCGCTTAATACTACCGTAAAAACATGTGCCGGACTGCAGGCTATAGCAAATCTCCCGCCCTTCACACCGGAGAGTCTCTTTCTGATAGTGTTCATTTCCGTAATTGACGCACCGCAGAAAAGAAGTTGCCGTGTGATGTTCGCCATCTCATCAACAGGTACTAATGGAGACTCGAAAAGTGCCGAGCCACCTCCGGAAAGCAGGAAAAGCACATTGTCTTCGGGGTTAAGATTCCTTACAGCATCAAGTGCATGTCTTGTAGAAGCATAAGAGTTCTCATCCGGAACAGGATGTCCGGCTTCGTAGACATCGGTATTCGAAATAGGTCCCTTAGAATGGCCGTATTTTGTTATTACAACTCCATGAGAGATTCTGGCACCGATTTCATCTACAGCCGCAGATGCCATCTCCCACGCCGCCTTACCTGCAGCAATAAGAATTACGCGTCCGCCGGAAAAGCTAATCTTTTTAAGTGCTTCGCGCACAGCATTTCCCGGCATCGCGTCAGAAATAGCAGCTTCCATTATGAGTCTGGCATCATTTGTCATCGGATTATTCACCTTGGATCAAAACGTTTTTGCGAGTTCTTCTTTAATCTCCGTCCATGCGATTATCTCTTCGTGGGTGGCCTTTTCAAGCTCAACCTTGCCGTTAGTTACGGCATCTACAACAGCACGGATTATATATTCAAAGCCGTTCTCCTCAAACGGGTATTTCATCTCGTAGTCATAACCGCCTTCGGGAACGCTGCTTCTGGTACCGGCGCCCTTGCTGTTGGCATCGAGTTTACCATCACCGTAAACCCATACATGGCCAGCCTGAGCACGACCGAATTCGCTAAACTCCATGCGGCCCTTAGTACCGACTATGACAGCCTTCTGAGGTGCAGGTGTAGTGATAGCGCAGGTGATATCCGCCATATGATCGCCATATTTAAGAGCTACATGTACGCGCTCATCAACGCCTGAGATACCCATATTTGCAATGCCGACATACTTATCGGGCTTATATCCTAAAAACATACCTACGAAGCCTAAGCCGTAAGCACCTATATCGAGCAGTGCTCCGCCGCCTTTTTCTTTATCAAAGAGACGACCGTTAGGATCAAACTCAGCAGGGAAATAGTAGTTGCAGTGGATCATGCGAACCTCACCTATTTCGCCTGAGGCTAAGAGTGTGCGAACTTTATCGTAAATTGGAAGATATTTAGTCCAAAGATTCTCGCACAGAAGAAGTCCCTTTGCTCTTGCAAGAGTCACCAGTTCTTCTGCCTGAGCCTTGTACATAACAAAAGGCTTCTCACAGTAAACATGCTTGCCTGCATTAAGACAGGTCTTAGCTATTTCATAATGTGCGGGGTTAATGGTTGCTATATATACCACATCTATGTCAGGGTCTGCTGCCAGTTCTTCTACTGTAGCGTAAACTTTTTCTATACCACGCGCCTCGGCAAACTTATGTGAAGCCTCAGGGATAATGTCCTGAACCGCTTCAATCTTCGTGCCGGGAACTGCATTAAGCGCATTGGCAAATTTTACTGAAATAACGCCTGTACCGATAATACCGAATTTAATCATGTTTATTTCTCCTTATAATACATTCATCTCTGCAAGAATATCGTGAAGCTTCTCTTTTTCGCCGGCAGTAAGCTCTGCTATGGGAGCCATACACTTACCTACAGGGAAGCCCTGCTGAACAAGACTCTCTTTAATAACCGCAGGGAAAGAGCCCATGTTGCAGGCAAATCTAAGCGGAACTATAGCCATCTGTGCAGCCAGCGCGCCCTCTTTATCTCCTGCCACATACTTATCGTAAATATCAGATATAAGTCTGGGGGCAACATTTGCACACGATGATATGGAGCCTACGGCACCACATGCAAGCGAAGTATAAATCAATGTGTCACGCCCCATAATTACGGAGAAATCCGGCATACCCTTAGTAAGTCTGATGTAATCTATAGCATTTGTCATATCTCCGGTAGAATCCTTAATACCGATTATGTTGGGAATCTCGGCAAGGCGTGCCATGGTAGTTGCCTCGACATGGATATTTGTCTTAGGCTTGTTGTTGTAAACTATAATAGGCATATCTGTTTCGCCGGCTATGCGCTTAAAGTGCTCGTACAGTTCATCCTGAGTTTGATTTATGAACATAGGGGTCAGGATAGACAGCGCATCTATTCCCGAAACCTTTTCGCAGATACGAATCTTTTCTATTACGCTCTTGGTGGTAATGCCGTTAGCTCCGGCATATACATCCACGCGGGCAGTTCCGTGAGCATTGGCATATTCCTCCGCAGAGATTACCGTCTCTTCGAGGATTTTTCCGTAATCAACATCATTTACCGCGTAGAACTCTCCGCAGGTACCCATGGTGAAAATGCCGTGAACGCCTTCATTGATAAGATGATTTATCATCTGGCGATAAACCGGGTAATTGACCTGCTCATCTTCCGTAAATGGAGTTATTACAGGAGGTATTATTCCTTTTGGTTTAAACATTATTCTGCCTCCTTAACCCTCACTTGCCAAGCTTTTCCATGCCGGTAAGCTGTTTATAATATTTGAAAAGTGCGCTGTGATCATCAGAGCCGCAGCCTTCTTTATGAAGCCACTGCATAATTTCCATAGCCTGTGCGGTCATGGGAAGCGGCGCTCCACAACTGTGTCCGCAGTCAAGTGCATTATTAAGATCCTTGATATGAAGGTCAATTCTGAAACCGGGCTTAAAGTCATCTGCAAGCATCATGGGAGCCTTTGCATTCATAACTGTAGAGCCTGCCAGGCCGCCCTTTATAGCGTTAAATACAAGCTCAGGATCTACGCCGGCCATCTTTGCCAAGGTAAGTCCTTCGGCAAGTGCCTGAATGTTGCAGGCAACTATTACCTGGTTGGCGAGCTTAGTGGTGTTACCTGCACCTACATCTCCGCACAGAACAGCGCTCGCACCCATGCAAAGGAGCATATCTTTGAACTTATCAAATACTTCCTGCTTACCGCCTACCATAAAACTGAGTGTTCCGTCTATTGCCTTAGGCTCTCCACCGGAAACAGGTGCATCCAGCATCTCGATACCTTTTTCTGCAAGGATGCCTGCTATCTCTTTTGATGCCATGGGATTTATACTGGACATGTCTATGAAAACCTGCCCTGCATGCATATAGTTTGAAAGTCCGTCAGGACCGGTCATAACCTCTAAAACCTGTGGTGAATTAGGAACCATAGTAAATACTACATCACACTCTGAACCGATAAGTTCATATGATCCCTGCTTAGCGCCTGCGGCGATTACCTCATCAACAGGAGCCTGTACGCGGTCCATGACATAAAGCTCATAACCTGCTTTAAGCAGATTTTTTGCCATGGGCTTACCCATGATACCTAAACCGATAAAACCAACTTTCATTACTGTTTCCTCCGAATATTATATTTCAATTGTAAGGCCAGAGCGGATTTCTACTATTCTCTCGCCCATATGTTCTTTGAAAAGCTCCACTGCCCTTTCTCCTGTGCAGTGTCCGGTATAAAGCACATCTATACCTGTCTCATCTACTTTTTTAATGCAGTCCATTATTTCATCATCATTTGAACGGAACAGATGGAAGCCGCCGATAAGTGTATAAATGTGCTTATCAGGGAAGGTCTCAGAAATCTCTTTTATAATCTGCGCCGCACCACCGTGGCAGCAGCCATTGATAATGACAAGACCCTTCGGTGTATCTATTACCAGGCTCTGCTCGTGATCAAATGTATCAAATGCCCAATTGCCGCAACGGCAGGTATACATATTTGCAACCTTGCCGCAGTTTTCCGCCTGTTCCTTTGACATTTTGTGAGGGATGAGCCATACTCCATCCTCTATCTGATAGTCACCGGAAATATAGTTATAGCGATCTGCATAATCTGTAAGATAGCCCGGATGAATGCCTATATATTTTGCACCCTCTCCCTGACCTAAATAGCAATCTTCTCCGCAGCAATCTCTGAGATATACTTTGGCTTTTTTATTTATTTCAAAAAACTTTCCAAGTCCGTCCGCATGATCAAAGTGTGCATGTGAAAGCACTCCATAATCAGCCTGTGAAACATCCACGCCGAGCTGAATTGCATTTTCGCTGAAGTCACCGGTGGTTCCGGCATCCAGCAGAATCTTACGCTCTCCGTTTTCAATCCAAAGTGAAAGGCCCCACTCTGTCTTGTACTGCGGAGTTTCAAGATTATCCATCAGAACTGTTATTTTCATAAATCTCTCCTGAATATTTTTACATTGTAAATAATACAATATTTTTACAATCAGCGCCAGGCTTTTCCCAAAAAGCCCGGTTATTATTCTTCGTTATCGAGTAGCTCGCCCTTCTTTTTATCTACATAAAGAATGCCGTCAAGATGATCATATTCATGAAGAATAGCACGTGCTAAAAGGTCCTCAGCCTCTAACTCATAGGTTTCCATATTTTCATCCTGCGCGCGAACTTTAACGTTCATAGGGCGTACAACAACTGCGTGCTTGCCGGGAACCGAAAGGCATCCTTCAGTGCCCTCCTGTTCGCCTGAGGTTTCAAGAATCTCCGGATTAATCATGGTGTATTTTAATGTACCGGGGTCTTCCTCCGGAGATACATCTACAACAAAAATACGTTTTCTGATGCCAACCTGCGGAGCGGCAAGACCTACTCCGTCATAGGCATACATAGTCTCATATAAGTCATCAATCAGACTTCTGGTGCGATCGGTCATTTCAGTGACCGGTTTGCTAACCGCGCGAAGCGCATCATCTCCGATTTCTCTAACAATACGTGTAGCCATATATCCCCCTTATAATAAATCCATCTGAAGAGTGGATTCGATTTTTGAATCATTTATCTCATCGCGAATGCGTCGCAAAATTTCCTCATCTGAATGTTTGGCATAAAACGCGCACCTGTATTTGTCCTGTATTTTTCGAATTCCTGCGTCTGACGGACCTATTATCTCAATTCCGCAAGATGAATACTTATCGGAAATATTTGCAACAAGCTGTGCCGCCTCATAATGAACCATGCCTGTATCTGCATGCGTCATAAGAACCGCGAGCATCGACCCGCATGGCGGATAAGCAAGGAGCTTTCTGTATTGCATTTCTTCTTCAAAAAAGCTCTGGTAGTCCTGCGTTGCCGCCGCTCTTATCGTGGAATTTTCCGGAACGTAAGTCTGAACTATTACCTTCCCTTCACTGTCCGCTCTGCCTGCACGCCCCGCTGCCTGAACAAGTAGCTGGAATGTGCGCTCAGATGCGCGAAAATCAGAAGTATTAAGCGAAAGCTCCGCTGCAATAATTCCGACAAGTGTAACCTTCGGAAAATCATGTCCCTTTACTATCATCTGTGTGCCGACAAGTATATCCGCCTTGCCCGCTGCAAATGCTGAAAGAATATCCGAATGCCCCGCCTTACCGGTAGTGGTATCAGCATCCATTCTGAGTACCCTTGCTTCAGGGAAGGTACGCTTTATGATACTCTCAACCTTCTCCGTTCCCGCGCCTCTATGGGCAAGATATGGCGAACCGCATGAGGGGCAAATATCCGGCTGCTCCGCTTCGTACCCGCAATAATGACACATAAGCTTATGTCCCAGATGAGAAGGCAGACTCACGTCACAGTGCGGGCATTTTATAGGCTCACCGCAGGACAGACACCATACGTAATTCGCATAACCGCGGCGGTTAAGGAACAGCATGGTCTGCTCGCCTCGGGCGAGTCTTTCCTGAATTCCCGTCACAAGACTTCTGCTTAATATGCTCTTATTTCCGGCGCGAAGTTCTTCGCGCATATCAACTATCTCAACCTCAGGAAGTGCGCTCCCGGGGACTGCGCGTTCCGGCAGCAGATATAGGCCGTACTCTCCGCGAGTTGCCTTATCATAGTCATCCACAGACGGTGTGGCAGAGCCAAGAACAACGGCAGCTCCGCTTATGCGTCCTCTCTCCATTGCAACCTCAACAGTCTTATAACGCGGAGCTGTTTCGCAAAAATATGCCGTTTCATGTTCCTCATCCGCAATAATCATTCCAAGATTACGGAAAGGAGTAAAAAGCGCAGAGCGCGGGCCTATCATAACATCTATTTCGCCGCGCATCGCTTTTTCAAAAACATCGTATTTTTCTCCCGCAGAGAGCCTCGAATTAACTATGCCTACTCGATCGCCATAACGTCCGTAGAAGCGTTTCATATTCTGATAAGTGAGAGAAATCTCAGGAATTAGTAAGATGGTCTGTTTGCCGCGCTTAATCATCTCATCGATAAGCCGCATATAAACTTCCGTCTTACCGCTGCCTGTTACACCGTATATAAGAGCAGGCTTCGGGTAATCCGACAGTATACCGTCTACTGCCGCCTGCTGCTTTTCATTTAATACAATATTATCGGTTATGCGCTCAAATTCGGGAAGCTGAGCCACCCTTACCGCACGCTTAGCGACTTTTCTTTTAGCGGGAAGAACTGTCTTAAGCGCCTGGTTCATGGTACAGCCGTATTGTTTTTTCAGATATGCGGCAAGCGCAATAAGTTCCGATTCAACAGGCACAGCTTTTTGTTCTATTGCTATGATATCGCGAACTTTTGATATATCTGCATCCGTCGTTTCGCTGATACCGAGCACGTAACCCGTCATGGTGCGACTGCCGAAAGGTACGCTTACCTTCATCCCCACGGCAAGCTCGCCGGACAGCTCTTCGGGTACATGGTAACTGAAAGTTTTGTCCAGCTTCTGAAGTGATATATCAACTATGATGTCTGCGTAACTCAAAGATAGTTCTCCTGCAGTTTTGCGATAACCTCATTAAGCTTCATACTGTTAGACCCCTTAAACAGAATCAGATCACCGGCGCGCAGCTCTGATAGAAGCATCTGCGTCAGTTGTTCATTATCCTCATATGAAGTGCCTTGACATCCGCAAGAATTCAGTATATCAGCCGCCAGCTCTCCCACCGTAAACATAAGGTCAATTTTCTTATCCGCGGCAAATACACCAACCTCTTTATGGAAGCGGACGCTGTCAGGACCGAGCTCCTTCATATCGGCAAGCACCGCAATGCGGCGCCCCTCGGTAGGATAAGTATCCAGCACATCTATCGCGGCTTTCATTGAATCAGGGCTTGCATTATATGAATCGTCTATTATCGTAAGTCCGGAAAATGATTTAATCTCAAGTCTTCTGCTAAAGCTCGTAAAGTTCTCAAGCGCCTTAGCCGCTTCCTGTGCGGACACACCAAATAACTCTGCTGCCGCTATTGCAGCAAGCGCATTTCTCACGATGTGCATACCGGGTACCTGAAGCTTAAGATTACATTTGCCGGAAGGTGTAGTAACTTCGCAGCATGTAAGACCGTCTTCTATGTAGATATTATCGGCACGGTAATCAGCACCCTCTGAAAGGCCATAGGTGATTACTCTGCAAGGCATAGTGCCGGTCAAAGTAGAAAGAAGGTCATCATCGGCATTAACTATCAGAACGCCATCCTTATCAAAAGCATCCGTTATGTGGAGCTTTTCTTTCATAATATTCTCACGGGTGCCGTGAAACTCAATATGCGACACACCGATATTTGTCACAATCGCAGTATTTACAAGAGCAAGCTTCGAAAGTGCACTCATCTCACCGGGCATACTCATGCCCATCTCCATAACAGCGATATCCGCATCGGGATTTAATCTCGCAAGAGTCAGCGGAACACCTATCTGACTGTTGCTGTTGCCTTCCGTTGCTGTAACATTAAGTCCGGCAGATAGTGCGCAGGCTACCATCTCTCTCGTCGTTGTCTTGCCGACACTTCCGGTAATTCCGATAAAAGGCATCGTCATCTGACTGCGCAAATACATACCGATTTGTTTAAGTGCCGTAGCAGTATCCGAAACATAAATGCAGGCTCCGGCAGAATCTCCAAGGTCAATTTCTGCAAGATATTTACTTGTAAGGGTTGCTAAAGCTCCGGAGGCAAATGAGGCGGCAATAAACTTATGGCCGTCAACATTTTCGCCTATTATCGGAACGTATAAATCTCCGGCTTCTATCTTGCGTGAATCTACTTTTATTCCGGTAAGAAAAGCTGCCTCATCGCCGCATAAAAGCTCTCCGCCGCACGCCGTTATTATGTCTTTTACAGTTATGTTTTTCATTAATTCCACCCTAAATCAGCAAGAACTTTCTCGGCTTCTTCAGAGTCAAGCAGATGTGTACGCACACCCTTTGTCTCCTGATAATCCTCATGTCCCTTGCCGATAATTGCAATAAGGTCGCCCGGCTCGCTATGCTCGATGCTGTATCTGATTGCCTCTCTGCGGTCGGGAATATCTATGGACCTTCCATCAGTCTTATCAAAACCGATATGAATATCTTTGATTATATCAAGCGGGTCTTCATAACGTGAATTGTCCTCGGTGATGATGGCAAGATCTGCGACCGAGCCGACTGCCTCTCCCATCTCATAACGCCTGTGAGGATCGCGGTTACCACCGCAACCGAATACTACCACGAGCCTCTTCGGATGATACTCGGCAAGAACCGATAGCATGCTTCTGGCGCTCACACCGTTATGTGCATAGTCAATTATTATAGAGCAATGATTTGATACGTGTACGAGCTCCATACGGCCGTTTACGCGTATCTTACGAAGACCATCACATATTGCACAAGGCTCAATTCCGAGTAAATCCGCTACGCCTATTGCGGCAAGTGCATTGTCAATGTTAAATATTCCGGGGATACCTACACTGACACTGTATTCTGAACTCCCGTGATATGTAAATTCAATACCCATGTAGCTATCCGTATGAATGTTTTTAATATCCGTTGCCGCAAAATCTCCGTGCCCTGTGCGACTGAATGTAAACATCTCGCAGGTGTGACCGGCTATCATCTCCTCGTAATGAGGATCATCGGCATTTACGATGCCTTTTTTGCAGAGAGTAAACAGGCGCGCTTTTGTTGCAAGATACTCTTCAAAACTTGCATGTTCATTCGGCCCGATGTGGTCGGGGGTAATGTTGGTAAAAACGCCTATCTCAAAATCAATGCCCGCGGTGCGATGCATCATAATGCCCTGTGAGGAAACCTCCATTACTACGTACTCGCATCCTGCATCTGCCATCTCGGCAAAGCGTTGCTGCAGTTCGTATGATTCGGGAGTGGTATTTCTGGTGGGGTAATGAACGGCCCCGAAAGTAACACCATTTGTACCGATAAGGCCTGCTTTTTTTCCTGCAGCATTAAGAATTGCGTACAGCATATGTGTAGCGGTAGTCTTGCCCTTGGTTCCGGTAATTCCGATGACCTTCATCTTGCGCGAGGGATATCCGAAATGTGCCGCAGACATATGAGCAAGCGCAAGTCTTGTGTCTTTTACTCTGACTACGGTAACGCCTTCGGGCATTTCTATATCTTGGGAAATGATTATTGCAGATGCACCGGCTGCGGCAACATCCTTTGCAAAATCATGAGTGTTGGTCATTGAACCTGCTATACATACAAAAGCGGCTCCCGCAAGTTCTTTACGGGAGTCAATAATAACATCGCAGCAAGAAACATCTAACGACCCCTGAAGGAGTTCATATTCAATGCCGCTTAGCAAATCTTTTAAAATCATAAGTCACCCTTTCGTAATGGCGAGTTTATTGCAAATTGGCGAGAAGCTCTTCAAATTCCGGAATGGTCATAAGAATCTCTCTGGCTTTTGTTCCTGCCTCAGGACCTACGACGCCCGCTTCGGCGAGCTGATCCATGATTCTTGCGGCGCGGTTAAAACCGATCTGGAACTTTCTCTGAAGATTGCCGATGGAAGCTTTCTCCGCTTCAATGATATATCTTCCGCAGGATTCAAAGAGTTCATCATAGCCTGACGCACCGGAAGCTCCGGCTGATGATTCAGAACCGGCAGCACTTGCCTGCGCCATCTTCTGCAGGATTTCTTTGCCTTTTGCATCGTTTGTCTCATCACGCAAATTTGACCAGTAATCAATTACCGCATCTCTGTCTTCGTCAGAGGCAAATGAGCCTTGTACTCTGATAGGCTTCGGAATACCGAGCGGTGCATAGAGCATATCGCCCTTACCGAGAAGTTTTTCCGCACCGGTCATGTCGATGATGATTCTTGAATCTATCCCGGATGAAACCGCAAATGATATTCTTGAAGGAACATTGGCCTTGATAAGGCCGGTGATAACATTTGCAGAAGGACGCTGAGTTGCAAGAACAAGGTGAATTCCTGCTGCTCTCGCAAGCTGAGCAAGACGGCAGACTGCATCTTCAACTTCTCTCGGTGATGTCATCATAAGGTCTGCAAGCTCATCTACGATGATAACTATCTGTGACATCTTTTCAGGACGTAACTCATCCTCTTCATGATTATCACTTTCCCAGCTTCCGAGAATCTCTTCTACTCTCTCATTATATGAAGCTATATCGCGAACATTCATATCTGCGAAGCGCTGATAACGATCAGCCATCTCTGCGACTGCCCAGTTAAGCGCACCGGCTGCCTTCTTCGGATCCGTAACAACAGGTACCATCATATGAGGAATACTATTGTAAGGCTTAAGTTCTACCATCTTAGGGTCAATCATGATGAACTTAACCTCATCGGGTGTTGCATGATACAGAATGCTCAAAATGAGTGTGTTTATGCAGACGGATTTACCGGAACCGGTTGAGCCCGCTATAAGAAGGTGAGGCATCTTGGCTATATCGCCTATGATAACCTTGCCTGCTATATCGCGACCGATACCAAATGCAAGCTTTGATTTTGATTTTTTGAATTCCTCGGATTCGATCATCTCGCGGAAATAAACCGTTGCGTTTTGGCTGTTCGGAACTTCGATTCCGACTGCAGCCTTGCCGGGAATGGGTGCTTCAATACGTATCTCTGACGCAGCAAGCGCAAGCTTAATATCATCAGTCAGGGCAACAATGCGGCTGACCTTAATGCCCTGATCGGGATGAAGCTCGTAACGCGTAACCGTAGGACCGCAGCTGATATCCGTAACCTGTGCACCTACACCGAAAGTACGAAGTGTATTTTCAAGAATCTCCGCTGTGTTGCGAAGCTCGCCGTTGCCGACTACAACCTTTCCAGCTCCCTTAGTAAGGAGCGAAACCGGAGGCATCCTATATGTCTTAATCTTCTTGGGGCGAACAACCTTAGGTGCAGTCGATGGATCTGAGAATACTGCGCCGGATGAAGCCGAAGGATCGGTTTTATGCTCGCCGAAAATGCTCTCTGTTGACGCAGGCTTTGATGAAACTTGAGGTTTTCTTTCGGGTCTTGGTGATGAAGGTTTTCTTTGAGTTTCGGTAAAAGTGTTTTTACTTTTAATCATTGAAAGTGCTTCTTCAGGAGAAGCTTCATCAAGAGCTGCAGAATCGAAACCAGATATATCAACGGGTTCTGTAATATCTTCCTCAAAAGGAATATCTTCTGATTCTATCTCAGATATGGTCCTCTCATCATGAGGTGCCATAATAAACTGTCTTTGTGTATTTTCAAATGCTTCCGCAGGCTGTACAGGTTCTGCCTGCTGTACGTATGCTTCGGGTTCTTTCGGCTGATAAGGCTGCTCTATGGTAACCTGCTCAACTCCTCTCACTCTGGGGCGTGCGGGGGATTCCTGCTTATCTCCGCTAATCTGTCCGGTGAAGTTGATTCCGGATAAGTTCATCTCGCCGTTTTCATCAAGCATGGCGGCATCAGCAGGAGTACGATGGATCTGCAACCCGAGGCTGCCTGCGAAGGCCGCTGCGGCGGCCTTCGCACGGGCCTCGCCGGCGGCAACAGCTTCCGGGCCTATTGTGGGAGTCTCCGGCACATCCGCCTGTCCGGCGGGGCCCTGCGCCGTAGGCGCGGCAGCCTCTGCCGGAATTCCTGTTTCACTCATTGAAACTCCGGATACACGCTGTGCCAGTCTTCCTGTCTTATATGAATCAGCCTCAGCCTGAGCCTTGGCAAGTTTTTTCTCATAAGCCGCACGTTTTTTCTCGCGCTTTAATTCTCTCTTTGCTTCACGCAATTCATCGCGTTCTCTTGAAAACTCATTTCTGCTGTTAACACGATCTTTAACTGCTTCACTGCCGCTCTTTAAAGGCGCAAAGAATGATTTGCCCGTAGTAAGGACAAAGCATATGATTGTCATAACCACAAGGATTGCGTAGGATGCAAGTCTTCCGATAGAAGGATAAAGCAGTTCGAATAATGCTCCTCCCACCATACCGCCGTTTATACCTTTTCTTCCGACGTCATAATAGTTCTTAAGACTAAGCGAACCGTCTGCACCTTTGCCGCAGATTAATTCCGCTATTCCGCAAAGCGCTATGAAAATAATAATAACAAGGAGCATCTTGCCTACCGAAAGCCAAGGTTGCTCCTTGAATTTTATAATTAGATATATTGCCACAAACAGGAACACAAAAGGGAATACATAAGCAAGTATTCCGAAAAGTCCGAACTGGTAACTTCCCAGTGCCGCTCCGATATTTCCGCCGATATTTAAATCACCGAAAAACAGAATGAAAGCTATAGCTATGCATACAAGTATAGCTATATCTCTCCCTATGCCGCTTTCTTTCTTCTTTGATTGTGGCTTGTTCTTGGCCACTATCGGCATGGATTTTATTTCACGCCCTTTTGATGACGTTTTTTTCTTTTTAGAGGTTTTTTTCTGCGCCACTTTTTTTCTCCTTTGTCCTTACAGAAGATTATACCACAAATCAGCCTCTTGTGCCGCCCATCGTTTTATCAAATTCGATAAGCGCATCTTTTTGTTTTTTGCTTAATTTTTCCGGAATCTTTACCACAAATGTCACGTAGTGATCTCCGCGCTGTCTGGGGTCGCGTACGTACGGAACTCCCTTTCCGCGAAGTCTGATACGCGATTCAGGCTGAGTTCCGGGCTTCAGTGTGTACTCTACTTCGCCGTCTACAGTGGGGATTCTGATCGTATCTCCGAGCGCTGCCTGCACTATCGATATCTCTCTGTTTGAGAATATATCCATGCCTTCACGTGCAAAAAGCGGGCTGGGCACTATCTCAACCTGTACTAAAAGGTCTCCTCTCGGGCCACCGTTTACTCCCGGCTCTCCCTTTCCTCTTACGCGAACGCTCTGACCGTCATCAATACCGGCAGGTATTTCCACTTCAATGTTCTGACGATTCTGTACATATCCGCTTCCGTGACAATGTGAGCACTTCTCCTTGATGATTTTTCCTGTTCCGTGGCAGTCAGGACATGCCGCCTGGCTCTGCATCATTCCGAACATGGTCTGCTGACGGGTCATTACAACGCCGCTGCCGCCACACTTGCCGCAGGTAACCGGAGAAGTCCCTTCCTTTGCTCCCGTTCCGTGACAATGCGGGCAATCATCCTTTAAGTTAAGTGACAGAGTTTTCTTACAGCCTTTTATGGATTCATCAAAACTTATGCGAATTGCTGCGCGTACGCTTGCGCCCTGCATAGGAGCATTTGCTCTCTGACGGCCGCCGCCTCCGAACATACTCCCGAAGATATCTCCCATACCGCCGCCTCCGAAAAACTCGCTGAATATGTCATTCATGTCAGCGTAGCTTGCTCCGCCGCCGGGTCCCATATTGTCAAATGCAGCATGTCCGAATTGGTCATATTTGCTGCGTTTATCAGGATCTATTAAAATAGCGTAAGCTTCAGAAGCCTCTTTAAACTTAGCTTCTGCTTCTTTATCTCCTGGGTTTGCGTCAGGATGGTATTTTTTTGCAAGTGTTCTGTATGCTTTTTTTATCGCGGCATCATCTGCATCTTTCGAGATGCCTAACACCTCGTAACAATCTCTTTTTTGTTCAGCCATAACAAGGCTCCTTATATGTTAGTATTTACACGCCTTCGGGCGGCCTGCCGGCCGCCCATTGGCATAAGTTATTCTATTGGTTCTGAAACCTTATACTTCTTTGAAATCAGCATCTACAACGTCATCGTTGGGATTGCCGGTCTGACCTTCAGGGGTAGGTCCCTGCGCACCCTGTGCGCCCTGTGCATTTTCATACACTTTGGCGAAGAGCTGCTGAGCACTCTTCATGAGCTGCTCACGACCATCCTTAAGATCCTGAATCTCAGAATCTGTCAGTTCATCCTTATCCTTAACTGCATCAATCTTAGACTTTAATGCTGCTATGTCGGACTCTACCTGAGACTTAAGACCTGCATCAAGCTTATCTCCTACTTCTTCCATAGCCTTCTCGGTCTGGAATACGATTGCGTCTGCGTCGTTACGGGCATCTATGCCTTCCTTACGCTTCTTGTCCTGTGCCTCAAATTCCGCAGCTTCCTTAACGGCCTTGTCGATGTCATCCTTAGACATGTTGGATCCGGCAGTGATAGTAATGTGCTGTTCCTTACCGGTTCCGAGATCCTTAGCAGATACATTTACGATACCATTTGCATCGATATCGAAAGTAACTTCAATCTGAGGAACTCCGCGACGTGCGGGCGGGATACCGTCAAGACGGAACTGACCGAGTGACTTGTTGTCCCTTGCAAATTCACGCTCACCCTGAAGTACATTGATATCTACTGCAGTCTGGTTGTCAGCTGCTGTTGAGAATACCTGACTATGCTTTGTAGGAATAGTTGTATTTCTCTCAATCAGTCTGGTTGCAATGCCACCCATGGTTTCAATTGAAAGTGACAGAGGAGTTACATCAAGGAGAAGAACTCCTGTTGCATCTCCGCCTTCACCGCTGAGCTTGCCGCCCTGGATTGAAGCGCCGAGTGCTACGCACTCATCGGGGTTAAGGCTCTTGCTGGGCTCTTTGCCGGTAAGCTGTTTAACCTTATCCTGAACTGCCGGAATACGAGTCGAACCACCTACGAGAAGAACCTTGTCAATCTCTGAAGCAGAAAGTCCTGCATCCTTAAGAGCATTGTTAACCGGGATAACGGTTCTGTCAATGAGATCAGCAGTAAGCTCATCAAACTTTGCTCTTGAAAGGTTCATATCAAAGTGCTTAGGGCCGTCAGAAGTCGCTGTGATGAACGGAAGATTTATGTTGGTTGTGGTAGCGGTTGAAAGCTCTTTCTTAGCCTTTTCAGCTGCTTCCTTAAGTCTCTGCATAGCCATCTTATCATTTGAAAGATCTACGCCTTCATTCTTCTTGAATTCAGCGAGCATGTAGTTAACAAGCTTGTTATCAAAGTCATCGCCGCCGAGTCTGGTATCACCATTTGTTGCAAGAACTTCAATTACGCCGTCACCGATTTCGATGATAGAAACATCAAATGTACCACCGCCGAGGTCGTAAACCATAATCTTCTGTTCCTGACCATTGTCAAGACCATATGCAAGAGCAGCAGCTGTAGGCTCGTTGATGATACGCTTAACATCAAGACCTGCAATCTGTCCGGCATCCTTTGTTGCCTGACGCTGTGCGTCATCGAAGTATGCAGGAACGGTTATAACCGCTTCCGTAATCTTCTCACCAAGGTAGCTCTCTGCATCAGCACGAAGCTTCTGAAGTACCATTGCGGAAATCTCCTGAGGAGTGTACTGCTTGCCGTCGATAGATGCCTTATAATTGGTACCCATCTCTCTCTTGATTGATGAAATCGTGCGGTCGGCATTTGTTACTGCCTGACGCTTAGCGGGCTCACCGACGAGTCTCTCCCCTGTCTTTGTGAATGCTACTACCGAAGGAGTTGTACGAACGCCTTCTGTGTTGGCTATAACGGTAGGCTTGCCGCCTTCCATTACTGCTACGCAACTGTTTGTAGTTCCTAAATCAATACCGATAATCTTACTCATTGTTTCTTCCTCCTAAAATATGATGTGCGCTTATGCGCGTTAATGTACTATGTTAATTGGCCACCTTGACCATACTGTATCTGACTACTGTATCTCCGAGCTTGTAACCCTTCTGGAATTCTTCCACTATTGTGTTCTCGGGCTCATTCTCATCTTCGATATGCATTACCGCATTGTGAAGGTCCGGATTGAATTTCTGCCCGATAGCTTCAATCGGCGTTACACCAAGTGAACTCAGCATATCAAGTAACTGCTTGTAGGTTTTTTCCATACCTTCCGCAAATGCATCCTTATCACCCTCTATTGTGGCAAGACCTCTTTCGAAGTTATCTACTACCGGGAGAAGCTTTTCAACCACACTTTTAACTCCCATATCAAAACGTGCTGCTTTTTCCTTATCCGTGCGCTTTCTGTAATTGTCAAATTCTGCAAGGCTACGTCTGTAATTATCATTCAGAGCTGCTATTTCTTCTTTTGCAAGATCCAGCTCACTCTTTTCCGGTTCTGCGGCCTTCTCTTTTTTCTCTTCTGACTTTTCCTCGGTTACCTGCTCTTCTGTTACCTGTTCTTCTTTTACTTCCTGTTCAGGCTGTTTGCCGGTTTCTTTGTTTTTCTTACCCATGTCTTACTCCTGTTTTAAAAATATATCATCCAACTGAGACATCGTCTCTTTCAGTGTATTTACAACTTTTTCATAATCCATTCGCTTAGGTCCGATTATTCCGATCTTACCGCATACACCGCTGCCGAGCTCATATGTTGCCGTAACCACGCTGCAGTTCTTCATGGTGTCAACCGGAACCTCTTCACCTATATAAACCTGAATGTCTCTGTGATCGCCATCTGCAAATACCGGCTGAAGCAGTTGCTTTTCTTCTATGGCCGATATCAGTTCGCTTGCTTT
>JAZRXC010000061.1:0-14741 GCA_045600025.1 Lachnospiraceae bacterium | reverse complement strand
TAGCCGTTGCTAACTAAAAACAAGTTAGCACATGCTAACTCGTTTGTCAATATCATTTGCGCTTAGATATGATTATTATATCAGCGGATTGCCTGCAAAAAGAAAGATGTTTTTAACTATCCAATTGACCAGGATTATTCCAAGACCTATCCAGACATATGCCATAGAAAAACGGACCTTTTTAATGCGCCCTTTTGTGATTTTTGACAAAAGAAAAGTAACAGCAAAAAGAGCCGCTACTATCACTAAATACAGCACCAGAGGATGATATCTAAAGCTGGTTAATATATCTCCTGACAATAATGCAAGCACGGAACGGGTTCCGCCACATCCGGGACAATAAAAGCCCAGATATTTAAATACAGGGCAGTCCCAATGCATTATTTGCCTGACAGGCTAAGCCACTTAAGGTAGCCGTTAATAAACATATCAATACTGCCGTCAAGTACTGCGTCAACATTACCTGTCTCGACGTCGGTACGAAGGTCCTTAACCATAGTGTAAGGCTGAAGGACATAACTGCGAATCTGGTTGCCCCACGCAATATCTGATACTTCGCCGCGAATGCCAGAAGCCTTCTCCATCTGCTCCTGCTGTGCCAAAATGTATAATTTAGCTTTTAACATCTGCATAGCTTTGTCTTTATTCTGGAACTGTGAACGCTCGTTCTGGCACTGAACTACTATACTTGTAGGAAAATGAGTAATACGTATAGCGGATGAGGCCTTATTGATATGCTGACCACCGGCGCCGCTACTTCGATATGTATCAATACGGATATCTTCGTCCTTTATTTCAATATCAATATCATCTTCGATATCAGGCATGACATCACAGGACACGAATGATGTCTGGCGCTTACCTGCTGCATTGAACGGGGAAATGCGCACCAGTCTGTGGACGCCTTTTTCACACTTTAACAAGCCGTAAGCGTTAGTTCCGTTAATCTGTATAGTAACAGATTTAATGCCTGCTTCATCACCATCAAGGAAATCCAGAACTTCAACTGAGAAACCTTTCTTCTCTGCCCATCGCGTGTACATACGATACAGCATACTCGCCCAGTCGCAGGCTTCAGTGCCACCCGCTCCGGCGTGCAGGGAAAGGATTGCATTATCCTTGTCATATTCACCGGAAAGAAGCGTACTTATGCGAATACTCTCCAGTTCTTCGGAAAAAGCAGTAAGCTCTGCTCCGACTTCATCAACGAGTTCCTGGTCGTTTTCTTCATATGCCATCTCAATCAGTGTCTGAATGTCTTCATAACTCTGAGTTAAATGTTCACATGTTTTAACGGCATCTTTCAGACCTTTAAGCTCCTGCATAGTCTTGCCGGAACGCGCTGCATCATCCCAGAAAGACGGCTCTTCCATCGTCTTTTCAAGTTCAGCGATGCGGTCCCTTTTTGCATCGAGGCCGAGAGAATCTATCACCTCTTTTAAAGGTGTCGCTTTTTCGCCTAGTGTTACTTTGTATTGATCTAATTCAACCATATCATTCCTTACTGAAGTGCTCTGTAATCGACCTTACCTATCTTAGTAACAGGGAGCGCTTCTCTGAATTCATACACCTTGGGGACGGCATATCTTGTGATATTTTCCATGCAGTAATCCTTGATCTCCTGCTCAATCTCAGGTGTTAATTCTGTACCGGGTTTTAATACTATTACTGCCTTCGGAATTTCCTGTCGTATCTCATCTTTGATTCCAACAACTACGCAAGAATCAACATATTTGCACTTTGAAATCGTATCTTCAAGTTCAACCGGATATATATTATTGCCGTTAGAAATAATTAAACGCTTAAGTCTTGAAGTGTAATGAATTACTCCGTCAGAATCCATATATCCGAGGTCACCGGTATGAAGCCATAAATCTCCGTCATAATGCTTAATGAGTACTTTATCAGTCTCTTCTTCGTTGTTTATGTACCCGAGCATTACGCTGGGGCCTTTTACGCAGATTTCGCCAATCCCGTCAACATCACGTTCTACATCTGTATTAGGTTCAAATATACGAATGACATTATCCGGGTTGGGAATACCGATACTCCCGGTCTGTCTTATACTCTCATTTGTGGCAGATACGAATGCTGTAGCCTCAGATAATCCGTAACCAATCTGAACATTTGCAGTTGAACCGCACTTTCTGAAATACTTTTCAACTTCAGTAAGTAATTCTGCGCTCAAATAATCTCCGCCGCTCAAAATAACCTTAACGCTTCTAAAGCTCTTAGGTCCGAGGTAAGGATTGGAAACAATCTTTTTAAGCATGCCGGGAACTACAGGAAGCAGATTCGGCTTTTTGGATTTAATAAGATCATTAAGCTTATCGACTTCAATTCTCGGAACAAGTATGCACTTTAATCCTATTGCAAGCGGAACATGAATACAGATGCACAGTCCGAAGCCATGGAATATCGGAAGTGCCGACAAGATGGAATATCCCTTTTTGGCCTCATTGCATACATATTTGCACTGCTCTGCCAGAGAATTAAAGCAAAGATTGGAAAGTACTATACCCTTTTGTTTGCCGGTAGTTCCGCCGCTGTAAATAATAACTGCGGGGTCATCCTGTGAACGACTGACATGCGTATGCATTGTAATGTCACCGTTTTTAATAAAGTCGGACCATAATACAACATTTTCATACTGCATACTGCCATGGTTCTTGATATTGTATGCATTTCGCAGAATGATATTCATACTCTCGCTGACATTGCACATGATTTTGGTGACATTTTGTATGTCTTTAATTCGAGCATACGTAACATCCGTCGCAAAAACGATATCTGAATTAACACCTTCCATGGCCTGAACAATATCGTCTTTCTTGCTGAGCGGATGGAGCACATTTGCAATTGCACCTATTTTGTTTACCGCATATATAATAAATATTGCTTCCGGTATGTTAGGCATGCAGATGGTAACACTTTCGTTTTCAACCACACCGAACTGCTTTAATGCTACTGCAACACGGTCTACATGTTCTATAAATTCTTTAAAAGTATACTTTTTATCAAAATACTCCAGCGCCGGTAGATTCGGATCCGTAAGGCTGCGGTCATGCACTATATCGTACATAGAACCATAATAATAGCTCAAATGTTCCGGCATTCTATCATAATATTTAAGCCAAGGCTTTTCTCCATTTTCCTTTAACTTAGTTGCCTTTTCTGATAACTTACAGATGTAACTACTTGCAAAACCCATTTCTAAAACTACTCCATGTTACCAATATTACAAATAATCCTTAAACTCTCCCGCAGCAATTCTTGTATTTTTTGCCGCTGCCGCAAGGGCAAGGATCGTTAGGATATACTTTTGCTGACTCGCGCCTCTTAGGTGCTGCTACTAAGGAATCATCTTTATTCGTTCCCGTAACCTTGGCTACCTGCTCACGCTCAATCTTCTGTTCCTGTCTGATATTAAGCAGGATTCGTACAGTCTCTTCCTGAATTCCGGCTGTCATCTGGTCAAATAAATCATATCCCTGCATACGGTATTCAACTACCGGATCACGCTGGGCAAATGCCTGAAGACCGATACCCTGACGGAGCTGATCCATGTCATCGATATGATCCATCCAGTGCCTGTCGATAACTTTAAGAAGTACAACTCGTTCTATCTCACGGAACTGATCAGTACTTGCAAATTCGGATTCTTTTGCTTCATATAGCTTGACTGCTTCCTGCTTTACCTGCTGGATAAGATCATCTCTGCGATAATTAGCATCGGTAGGTTGCTTAACAGGGGTAACCGGAAGGACCGGAAGAAGCTCTGCATTAAGCGTTCTGACATCCCATTCCGTAGCGGGAACCGCATCTGATACACATGCACTTACAATATTTTCAGCTGTGTCATTGAGCATCTTGATAATGGCCGAACGCATACTCTCTCCATTGAGAACGCGGTCACGCTCAGCGTAAATAATCTCACGCTGTTCATTGTTAACGCGGTCATACTCGAGCAGGTTCTTACGAATACCGAAGTTATTACCTTCAATCTTTTTTTGCGCTTTTTCTATAGCATTGGAAAGCATCTTGTGCTGTATTTCTTCGTTGTCAGGAACATTGATGGCATTAAACACATTTAGCATACGTTCGCCACCGAAGAGTCTCATAAGATCATCTTCCAGCGAAATATAGAACTTTGATTCACCGGGGTCTCCCTGACGTCCGGAACGGCCACGCAGCTGATTATCAATACGTCTTGCCTCATGGCGTTCGGTACCGATTATCTTAAGTCCGCCCGCTGCCTTTGCTTCATCATCAAGCTTAATATCAGTACCACGACCGGCCATATTGGTAGCAATTGTAACAGCCCCATGTCTTCCGGCATCGGCGATAATTTCTGCTTCAAGCTCATGGAACTTGGCATTCAAAACGTTATGCTGAATACCTTTTTTCTTAAGAAGTGCTGATATCTCTTCAGATGCCTCAATTGTGATGGTACCAACCAGTACAGGCTGACCTTTTGCATGAGATGCAATGATTTCTTCGATTACAGCGTGGAGCTTTTCACGACGCGTCTTATATACTGCATCATTATGATCGATACGAATAACCGGCTTGTTGGTAGGAATCTCGATTACGTCCATACCATAGATATCACGGAACTCTTTTTCTTCCGTCATTGCGGTACCTGTCATACCGGCTTTCTTGTCGAATTTATTAAAGAAATTCTGGAATGTAATGGTAGCGAGGGTCTTGCTTTCACGCTTTACCTTAACATGCTCTTTTGCTTCAATTGCCTGATGAAGTCCGTCTGAATAACGTCGGCCCGGCATAATACGTCCGGTGAATTCATCAACTATGAGAACCTCATCATTCTTTACTACATAGTTCTGATCGCGGAACATAAGGTAGTGTGCTCTTAAGGCAAGAATCATACAGTGCTGTATCTCGATATTTTCCGGATCCGCAAGGTTCTCTATCTGGAAATACTGCTCAACCTTCTCAACACCCTGTGCCGTAAGATGAACCTGTTTTTCTTTTTCATTGACGATGAAATCTCCGCTCTCGCCATCATCCTCTTTCATGATAAGGTCCATCTTAGATAACTCTTTTGCTGTACCTTTTTCCAAGCGTCCGGCGAGATAATCACATACCTCATAGAGCTTGGTGGACTTTCCGCTCTGTCCGGAAATAATAAGAGGAGTTCTTGCTTCATCGATAAGAACTGAGTCAACCTCATCGACTATTGCATAATGGAGATTGCGAAGTACCTGCTGCTCTTTGTAAATAACCATGTTGTCACGCAGGTAATCGAATCCGAGTTCATTATTAGTAACATAAGTGATGTCGCAATTATATGCATCGCGGCGTTCTTCCGAGCTCATCGAGTTAAGAACCACGCCTACCGTAAGACCCAGGAATGAGTGAATCTGTCCCATCCACTCTGAGTCACGCTTGGCAAGGTAATCATTGACCGTTACGATATGAACGCCTTTTCCCTCAAGCGCATTCAGATATGCCGGCAATGTAGATACGAGGGTTTTACCTTCACCGGTTCTCATCTCGGCGATTCTGCCTTGATGAAGAATGATACCGCCGATAAGCTGTACACGGTAATGCTCTATGCCGAGCGTGCGGCGAGATGCTTCACGCACTACCGCAAATGCTTCAGGCAAAAGAGAATCAAGAGTCTCACCTTTTCGCAGGCGTTCCTTGAACTCAGTGGTTTTTGCACGAAGCTGTTCGTCCGAGAGATTTATCATCTCAGGACGCATAGCTTCGATTTTATTCACAAGCGGCATAATCCGCTTTATTTCGCTTTCGCTTTTTGTTCCGAACAGCATTGTCGCAAGGCTCATTATCGGACTCCTTTTTTAAACAATTTGTAAATATTATACAATAAATCGTTCCAAATGTCTATCTTAGCGAGGCTTCTATTTGTACTGTCTTTTGATGGAATCTGCCATCTTTTTCGCAAATGAAACTGCTTCGGAAGGCCCGATAATACTTATCTTGGGAGTAAATGCAAATATCCATGCAACAAACTGAGCGCTAAGTGCAACCTCTATATTAGTTTTAAATCTTCCTTCCGAAGACGGGACAAGACTGATATCCGTTCCGAATCTGTCCAGGAGTACCGACGCCATATCATTGTCTGCCTCGAGAGTGACATTTATCACATCGCCGCCGTACATGTTGAATACCCTCTTATCATAAGCCTTCAGGTCATCTTCCTTGAAATTTTGCAAGCCTTCACGCGGGATATCTAACTTTTTTGCCCCCGATATCTTATCTACACGATAATGCTTTAGCATATTTTCCTCAGAATCATATCCAAGCAGGTAATAATACTCATCATCCCAGATAAGCGCTATCGGACTTGTCTCATATGCTTTACCGCCTCTACGAGGCTGAAGCGTCTTATTCAGCGTCCATTGATTATATGTAAAGCCAATGCGGCAATTAGAATTAATTGCGTCATATATAGTATCTATGCAGTAATATAATTGTTCGTTTTTTGCGCGGTTACTACCTGCCAAATGTACCTGTCTATTCAGCTCTCCGGCTTGATATCGGCTCGTAAGCCGTCCGAGTTTCTTAATCAAAGTACGTGCTTTTTTCTCACTGATAAACTTTGATGCCTGAACGCTGTCAACAAGAAGCTTTATTTCAACCAGCTCAAATTCACGGCTCATAAGATGATATTTCGTATCTTCTCTATTACCGGTCTTTACTATATCAAGCCCAAGCTCATTCAGAGCTTCGATATCATCATACAGTGCTTTTCTTTCTGCGCTGATTCCGTTCTTTTCCAGTTCCGATATGATATCTTTTATTGAAACTCCGTGTGTCTCGTCCGTCTGCTCATATAGATATCGGGCAATGATAATCAATTTCTTTTTTTGATTAGGTTGTTTAGCCATATTTCCTCCTTAGCGAACTAATAAAGGCAGTGCCCAGAGAATAATCATGTGCACCGGATAAAATGCATAGCATGCGATTGAAGCCGCTTTCGTTTTTATAAATCCGCGCTTTCCGTTATATAAAAGCAGCAGCGGAAATGCCAGAATCAAATATTGTTGAAGCGTAGTGTCTTTATAAAAAAAGAGCGCTGCTGCCGCGACAATGATTATTCGTATTTGATTAAGACTTCGCAAATAATAGAACAGCCAGACGATCAACACTCCGTATGCTCCGTAATCCGGGTGAAAAGCATCTGCCGCTATAACGCATAAAATCCCCGTTATAAACGCGAGTATTTTCTTCGGATTCGTATTTGCCCACCTGAGAACGCATTCAAATATGACTGCAAGGAAAAACGTAAACATTACGTTGCCATGCTCTAACGTTATTTCGCCGTAGAATACAAGGTCATACGGTATCTCTGATATCAGTGCAAAAATCAGGCACCTGAGCGCATATCTATAGATGTTTTTCGTATGCTGCATGCCTTCGGCAAACAGAAAGGCAAATATAGGAAATGCCAGACGTCCGATTGTGTGAAGCACTGTCCCTTCGGGGGAATAATATTCCGGAATAAATACCCATGCGGCATGATCAATCAGCATGGTAATTATTGCGATTATCTTAAGGGCAGAACCGGATAATCCGTATTTGTCCAGGAAAGCATCAAGCCGTTCAAATTTTATCTGCGGCAGTATTTTGTTTTCCGAATTGGTTTCGCTCATTTTCACCCCAGTATGAGTTCAACAGGGCAGTGGTCTGAGCCTGTTATCTCTGAATGAATCTTTGAATCTTTTATTCTGCCGGTAAGAGATTCTGATGCTACAAAATAGTCTATGCGCCAACCGATATTTTTCTCTCTGGCATGGAATCTGTAGCTCCACCACGAATATTCGATGCTGTCGGGATGAAGTGTTCTGAAAGTATCAATAAAACCTGATGAAAGTACCTCGGAAAACTTTCCACGTTCATCATCTGTAAATCCGGGATTCATGTGATTGGTCTTGGGGTTTTTTAAATCAATTTCTTCATGAGCAACGTTTAAGTCACCGCAGAATATTACCGGCTTTTTCTTCTGCAGGTTGCAGATGTAAGTTCTGAAAGCATCTTCCCAGCTCATGCGGTACGAAAGTCTGCGCAGCTCATCCTGAGAGTTCGGCGTGTAGCAGGTGATGAAATAATAATCCTCGAATTCAAGAGTAATTACTCTTCCTTCATGGTCATGCTCTTCTATCCCGATTCCGTATGTCACACTTATCGGCTCTTTTTTTGAAAAAATCGCCGTGCCGGAATAGCCTTTTTTCTCTGCATAATTCCAGTAGCAATGATAACCCTCGGGTGCAAAATCTATTTGCCCCTCTTGCAGCTTGGTTTCCTGCAGGGCAAATATATCTGCATCCGCTGCTGTGAAATACTCGCCAAAGCCTTTTTGCATGCAGGCACGAAGTCCGTTTACATTCCATGATATAAATTTCATCTCATTCTCCGAAAAAGCCGCGCCATTACGGCGCGGCCTGTTTAATTACATATGTGAAAGCTGTTCATTTACCTGAGCAAGCATCTCGTTGTATTTGCTGAGCTTCCCGCGCTCTTCTGCAATTTTTGCCTCAGGAGCCTTTGATATAAATCTTTCATTACTCAGCATTCCTTCGCAGCGCCCTATCTCGCCTCTCAGTCTTTCTGCTTCTTTTTCAAGGCGCTCACGCTCTTTTGCCATATCAACAAGTTCCTCAAGCGGCAGGAACAGTGCTGCGCCCGCGATGACTGCGGATACTGCATTGTCAGCTATTCCGGTCTTATCTGCCTGAACGTCAAGCTCAGATGCGCTTGCAAGTGTTTTGAAGAAATCTTCACTGCGTTTATAAGCTTCGCGTACTTTTTCGTCCGTTGCTACTACGAATACTCTTGCCTTCTTTGAAGGCGGAACATTCATGGACAGGCGGAGCTCGCGTACCTTGCGGATTGCTTCCTTAACCATCTCTATTGATGTCTCAACTTCAGGGAAGGTAAGTGCCGGATCCTTAGCAGGCCAAGCAGAAAGCATAATGGTTTCTTCTTCATCCTGCAGGTTGCAGAATATTTCCTCTGTGATAAATGGCATATACGGATGAAGGAGTTTTAATGAATCTATAAGAACCTTCTTAAGGGTCCATGCTGCCGCTATCTTTGAAGACTGATTCTCCGCGCGGAAGCGAGGCTTAACCATCTCGATATACCAGTCGCACAGTTCTTCCCATATGAAATCATATATCTTGGATAGTGCGATGCCGAGCTCGTATTTTTCAAGGTTCTCGGTTACTTCTTCTATTACGATTCCGGCTCTTGTAAGAATCCACTTGTCGGCGTCCTCGAGCATGTCCGGTGCAAATGCTTTTGTATCTATCTCGTCAGTATTCATCATGATGAAACGTGACGCATTCCATACTTTATTTGCGAAGTTGCGGCAGGCTTCTACCTTCTCCCAATAGAATCTCATATCGTTGCCGGGAGCGTTTCCTGTCATCAGCATCATGCGAAGTGCGTCGGCGCCGTATTTGTCAATCACATCGAGAGGATCAATTCCGTTGCCGAGTGATTTACTCATCTTGCGACCCTGGCTGTCGCGTACAAGTCCGTGTATGAGTACCGTATCAAACGGTGCCTTGTCGGTATAGGCGAGTCCGGAGAATATCATACGGCTTACCCAGAATCCGATGATGTCATATCCGGTTACAAGTGTATTTGTCGGATAGAAGTACTCAAGGTCTTCTGTGTTCTCAGGCCAGCCGAGTGTGCTGAAAGGCCAAAGTGCGCTTGAGAACCATGTGTCAAGTGTATCAGGGTCCTGAGTCAGATGTGCTTTTCCGCATTTAGGGCATATCGCGGGCGCATCTTTTGCTACGATAGTCTCACCGCAGTCATCGCAATACCAAGCAGGTATCTGATGTCCCCACCAGAGCTGACGGCTTATGCACCAGTCACGGGTGCCGTACATCCAGTTAAGGTATGCTTTAGTGAAGCGGTCCGGTACATACTTGATGGTGCCGTCTTCTACTGCCTTTATTGCAGGCTCAGCAAGAGGCTTCATCTTAACGAACCACTGTTTTGAAATCATCGGTTCGATTACTGTCTTGCAACGGTAGCAGGTTCCTACATCGTGAGTAAGCGGCTCAACCTTCTTAAGCAGTCCGAGTGCGTCAAGGTCTGCTACTACTGCCTTTCTGGCTTCTTCTGTGGTCATGCCGGCATATTTGCCGAGATCCGGTACCTGCGGCTCTCCTTCTGATGCGCGTCCACTTGCGAAAAGTTCTTCAGCTACTGCTGCGTCCTCAGCTCCTGTCATATGTCCGTCATAAGTGATAACGCGAACTGCCGGCAGGTTGTGACGCTTTCCTACTTCGAAGTCATTAGGGTCATGTGCGGGTGTAATCTTTACTACACCTGTTCCTTTTTCCATATCTGCATGCTCATCGCATACGATAGGGATTTCTTTATTTAACAGCGGAAGGATTACGTGGCATCCGTGAAGATGTGCGTATCTCGGGTCCGCTTCGTTTATTGCTACTGCCGTATCGCCGAACATGGTCTCGGGACGTGTTGTTGCAAGTTCAATCAGCTCTCCGGTTTCCTTTACAGGATAGAGAATGTGATAGAATGCCGCTTCTTTTGATTCGTATTCTACTTCCGCGTCGGATATAGATGTGTTGCAATGAGGGCACCAGTTTACCATGCGGTTGCCGCGGTAGATAAGTCCCTTATTGTAAAGGCGTACAAATACTTCTTTTACTGCGTTTGAGCAGCCTTCGTCCATAGTGAAGCGTTCTCTGTCCCAGTCGCAGCTGGATCCCAGAAGTTTGAGCTGTGATACTATGCGCGTGCCGTATTTATCTCTCCATGCCCAGGCTCTTTCGAGGAAGCCTTCTCTTCCGAGGTCATCCTTGGTTACGCCTTCCTCACGCATTGCTTCTACTACTTTTGCTTCTGTTGCAATTGATGCGTGATCGGTGCCGGGAAGCCACAGTGCTTCATAGCCTTGCATACGTTTGAATCGTGTAATGATATCCTGCATGGTGTTGTCGAGTGCGTGTCCCATGTGGAGCTGTCCTGTGATGTTGGGCGGCGGCATTACAATTGTGAAGGGTTTCTTGTCCGGATTTACCTTTGCCGAAAAATATTTGTTATCTTCCCATTTTTTATATAATCTCGCCTCTATGTCTTTGGGGCTGTATGTCTTTTCAAGTTCTTTTGACATTATTTTTTCTCCTTTGTGCAATATTCTGAAATGATATAACGGGGTCTTCCTTTTATCTCGTCATAAATCTTGGCAACATAAGCCGCAATTATGCCGAGGCACACCACGACGACTCCGCTGGTGAAGAGTATCAGTAATATTACAGTTGTGAATCCGGGTTCTGCTGTCCCTGCTATTTTCTGCACTATTGCTATAATTCCTATAACAAGCGCAAGTATTATCATCACTACTCCGAGCACCATTATGATGTGAAGCGGGAGCAATGTGAAACTCATAATATTGGTAATCGCATATTTGAAAAGCTTGGCCGTGGACCATTTGCTGGTGCCTACCGTGCGCTCTTGTACGTCAAATTCTATCGTCGTGCGCTTATATCCTGTCCAGAATGATAATGCGCGGAAGAAGACATTGCGTTCGGGCAGAGAGTTCAGTGTATCTACTACTTTTCTGTCAAGGAGCTTGAAGTCTGACGCATTTGACATATCGCAGCCGGTTGCCTTGGTCATAAGTTTATAGAACACCCCTGTTACTTTCTTGTGGAGTGCCGTCTCCTGACCGCGTGTTGTCTTTATTCCTTCAACTACTTCGTAGCCTTCCTGCCAAAGGCGGTACATTTCAACGAGTTTCTTCGGAGGATGCTGAAGGTCGCAGTCCATTACTGCAACGCAGTCGCCCTTTGCTTTTTCAAGGCCGGCGAACATTGCTGCTTCCTTTCCGAAGTTTCTGGAAAAATGTATGCCGCTGATGTTTTCATCTGCTTCTCTTGCGGCTAATATTGAGCTCCAAGTTGCATCCGAAGATCCATCATCAACAAAGAGCAGTTCGTATTCTATCCCGGCGTCGCATAAGATACCGGAGACAACTTTTGCTGCCTCTTTAACCATCTGTTCTTCGTTGTATGCAGGTATTACTACGGATAACATATGAGCTCCTTTCCTAATGTACCGATTAATGGACTATTTTACCGCAAATGCAGTAAAAAAGCAAGCAAACTACTGCATTTGTGTAGTTAAAAGCCGCTGTAATAAAGTATAAAAACATTTAACATGCCTCATTTTCCCTATGGCATTTTCTTCTGGAATATGCTACACTATTTCACCCAAGGAGTTTAATAATGCATCTCAAAAAATCAGTAGCCGCGATTCTCTTGGCCGGCGGAAGCGCAACCAGGTTTGGCGGAACAAAGAATAAAGTGTATATGCCGCTCGCAGGAAAGCCCATTATCAGCTATTCCTTAAGAGCGTTAGATTCTCATGTTGAAATAGATGAGATTATCATCGTAGTGCGTGAAGGTGAAGAAAGACAGCTCGGCGAGCTGAACCTCTCTAAACCATATAAGATTGTCTATGGCGGCGTTACGAGGCGTGAGTCCGTATATCACGGCCTTCTGGCTACCGATGCGGATATAGTTCTGATTCACGACGGCGCGCGTCCTTTCTTAAAGTCATATTATATATCTGACTGCTTAAACGTAATGGACGATTACCCCGGTGCTACGATAGCGATCCGTTCAAAAGATACAGTAAAACTCTCCTACGAAAATCAGCTCGTTATGCGCACAACAAACCGTACAAATACTTGGCTTATACATACACCACAGTGCTTTAACAGAGAAACCTTGCTCTACGCACATGAGAACTTCGGAGACCGAGAAGCCACAGATGATTGCATGATGCTGGAGTATTTCCGAAATCCTGTCAAGCTCATCTCCGGCGATGAAACGAATATAAAGATAACAACAAAAAATGACTTGATGCTGGCGGAATTCATATTAAAAGAAAAACAGTATCTGCAGTAAAAGCAAATTGCCTGGTCAGTTTGTTTTACATAATAATCATCTTTTGCATAAAAATAGCGGTAACGGTTTTTACACCATTACCGCTATTTTCAGTTAAATATTACTGTTCTTTCTTTCTCTTTTTACTGAGAATGAAGCAGGTACAAGCTCCCATAGAAGAAAGTGTCATTAATGTGAGCCAAAGAGCCATATTGCTTGTGTCTCCGGTCTGAGGAGTTTTCGGTTCCTCTTTAAGTTTAGCAATATACCCGTTGCCATCCTGTGCTTTCCAAGCGTCAAGATCGGTGATTTCAACCTTGCAGGTTTCGTCCTCAAAGAGCTTGCCGCAAATATAGCACTTGTAGTAATCTTTCCACCCGGAAACTTCTTTTGTTGCCGCCTGTCCTTTTACAAGAGCAGGAGTATGGGTATGTTCAATCTTCGGCAGATAGCCATTGCCACCCTGTGCTTTCCACTTTGCAAGATTGGTAATCTCAACCTTTTCTTCCGCATCCTCGAAATATTTACCGCATATTTTGCACACGTAATAAGGTTTATAGCCGGCTTCGGTAATCGTGGCATTCTTGCCATTCACAAGTTTAAGATTATGAACAAGTGCAACACTCTTTGCCGGCTCATTACCAATATAGGTAACGGTATGGTCTTTATAGAATTCGGCCTTGCCGCTGTACTTTTTCAGTGTAATTTTTTGCAAATCAGTAAAGACATTCTTTTCGCGGTTGCCCTTGAGTGCATAGCCGATAGGCAGAGACATAGTGAATGAGTCATTTTCGCCTGCATCAAATGCCATCTCACCACCGACAAGCTGCAAACTGCCATTCTCGACCGTCAAAGCGTTCTTGCCGCCCCAAACTACCAGACCGACTTCGCCGCCGTAGGATTTTATCTGTGTCTGTGCTCCCTTAACAGTCAGCGTATCGCACTCAATGCCCCAAGTATCCGACTCAACAGTAACTTTACTGTTGGTGATTACCACATCATTCAGCGCATTGATGCCCCAGTCTTCAGCCTTGATGTTAACTGTACTGTTCGTTATCTCTACATCACAGTCGATATCCCTTTCAAAGGCTACGATACCGGATGCACCCGCCTCAACATCGACCGTACTGTCAACAATGATAATATCGCCGCATTCCGGACCGCCGCTGGCACCAATATTGAACCCTCTGCCTTTGACACTTATAACCTTTACCTTGCTGCCGATAACAGAAGTATTTCCATTCTCACTCTTAATACCGTCGGTATCATATTCGCCGGATAAGTCCGTATTGCCGACGGTCACGCTTACCTCTTCAGGTGCAGGTGTCGGAGGCTGCTCTGTGGGGTCATCATATATCTCATCTTCAAAACCGATTTCAATGCGACCTGCAGCATAAATGCCATAGACATCGGTTACCAATTCTTCCGCTTTTGTACCGGCGTTCACAGTAACCTTTGCGCCGTTATAGATATATACGTCGCCGCCTCCGGCATAATATGATCCTATGATTTCGTCTTCTTCAATTGACCCAGGTGCTGCCTTGATAGCACTGAACTTGTCGCTCGTGACATTTACCGTGGCACCGCCCTCAATGACGATATTGCCTTCGCCTGCGTAAATACCACCGCCATCATGACAAGTCACATTCACCGTGCCGCCTCGAATGCCAACATTGCTATCAGCACGTATGGCAGACGTTTCGGAATAGTAGACATTTTCTGTGATGTAGACAATCTCACCGTAGTTCTCGATTGTCAGTGTGCCGGTGAAATCCGTAGGGATGTTAACATTATCCGCCCAAATTCCGTACATCC
>JAZRXC010000060.1:0-10795 GCA_045600025.1 Lachnospiraceae bacterium | reverse complement strand
CACAACTTCCGTTACGATCCTCGTAAGGTTGCTCCGGGCGAGAATCCTTTCCAGCTTGATTCTAAGGCTCCGACCGCTGACTATCAGGCATTCCTGATGGGCGAGGTTCGTTACAACTCACTGATGCTCAAGAACCCTGAGCGCGCTAAGAAGCTCTTCGCAGAGTCCGCTAAGCTCGCACAGGAGAAATATGCACACCTTGTAAAACTTACAGATCTGTATAAAGTTCCCGCAGAGGAAGAGAAATAATAGATTCTGATAAGTCTTTATAAGAAACGGCGCCCGGCTCATCCGGGCGCTTTTTATGCGGCAATACGGGTCAAATATAAGAGTTATTTATCATTACAAATAAAAAATAGAATGTGACACTTATTTGCCACTGTGATATAATTTTCACGAAGTTTTAAATATAAGAAAAGAGGGAGTTACTATGGCATTAGTTACTACTAAGGAAATGTTTGAAAAAGCTTACAATGGCGGTTACGCTATTGGTGCATTCAATGTTAACAACATGGAAATCGTTCAGGGTATTACCGAGGCTTGTCAGGAAGAGAAGGCTCCGGTTATTCTTCAGGTTTCTAAGGGCGCTCGCGCTTATGCTAACCACAATTATCTTGTAAAGCTCGTTGAGGCTGCAGTTCTTTGCTGCCCCGATATTCCGATTGCTCTGCATCTTGATCACGGCCCCGATTTTGAGACCTGCAAGGCTTGTGTTGACGGTGGGTTCACTTCTGTTATGATTGATGCTTCAGGTAAGCCTTTTGAGGAAAATATTGAGATTACCCGTCGCGTTGTTGAGTACGCTCATGAGCATGGCGTTGTTGTTGAGGCTGAGCTTGGTACTCTTGCCGGCATTGAGGATGATGTTAAGGTTTCCGCTGAGGATTCTTCCTATACTCGCCCCGAAGAGGTTGAAGAGTTCGTTACTCGCACCGGTTGTGATTCTCTTGCTATTGCTATCGGTACCAGCCATGGTGCTTATAAGTTTAAGCCCGGCACTAAGCCTCAGCTTCGTTTTGATGTTCTTCATGAGTGCGAGAAGAGACTTCCCGGTTTCCCTATCGTTCTTCACGGTGCTTCTTCTGTTCCGCAGAATTATGTTGAGATGATTAATACCTTCGGCGGAAATATGCCCGGTGCTATCGGTGTTCCGGAGGATCAGCTGCGTGAGGCTGCTCGTAGTGCTGTCTGCAAGATTAATATCGATTCCGATCTTCGTCTTGCTATGACCGGTACAGTTCGTAAGTTCTTCGCTGAGAATCCCGACAAGTTCGATCCTCGTGAGTACTTAAAGCCTGCTCGTGCTAACATCAAGGAGCTTGTTCGTCATAAGCTTGTTGATGTGCTTGGCTGCGCCGGCAAAGCTATAGATTGATAACATTCCTTCCATATATTTTTGGCCGCCCACACGGGCGGCTTTTTTATTTCCCCATAATATTGTTGCTTTTTTAACAAAATTCAAATATAATTAAAATGATTAAAAAATAGGAGGTTGTCAGTTATGGCAAATAAAGTTCCCGTAGTAGTTGGTACCATCGGAGCCGGCTATGCAGCAACTCTGCACGGCAATGGTTACAAAAAAGTTAATGGCGTAGATCTCAAACTTAAAGGCATCAGTGATGTATTCATCGAGAAGGCTGAAAAGGTAAAAGAGGACTACGGTTATGAGTACGCAACAAAAGATTATCATGATCTTCTCAATGATCCGGAGATCAACGTAATCGATATCGTAACCCCTCCGTTCCTTCACATCAACCTTGTAAAGGAAGCAATCCTTGCAGGCAAGAACGTAATCTGCGAGAAGCCCCTTACCGGTTATTTCGGCGAGAAGGGTCAGGAAAATGTAGGCCTTACCCCCAAGAAAGAAATGTATGATAAGGTTATGGCTGAACTCGACGACCTCAAAGCAGTTATAGATAAGTCAAGCGCTAAGTTCATGTTTGCCGAGAACTTCGTATATGTTCCCGCAATCCAGAAGGCAGCTGAAATAGTTAAAGCAAAAGACAGCCGCATCTGCTTCATGAAGGGCGAAGAGTCACTTAAGGGATCAAGCTCACCTGTTGCAGGCAAATGGTCAGCAAACGGCGGCGGAATCCTTTCCCGTACCGGTTGCCATCCGCTCGGTGGTATCCTGTGGCTGAAGCAGCAGGAAGCAAAAGCTCGCGGAGAAGAACTCAAGATCGTTTCCGTTACCTGCGATACCGGCACGATCCAGCACGGCCTCAAGAAGGAAGAGATTAAGTACTTCACAACTTATCCTGAAGATGTAGAAGATTATGGTAACATCACCATCACCTTCGCAGATCAGTCAAAGGCTCTCATCATTGCATGTGACTGCTGCCTTGGTTACACCAAGAACTATGTAGAAGTTTACACAAATGACAGCACCATGATGTGCAACATTACTCCTACCGATCTTATGGACACTTACTTCCTCGATGAGAACGGCCTTGAGAATGTAGCCATTTCCGAGATGCTTCCTAAGAAGCTCGGCTGGAACAAGGCATTCGTATGTGACCCTGTTATCCGCGGTTATGTTGATGAGATGCAGAACTTCTGCGACACAGTTGCTTATGACCTTGAGCCTGTATCCAACTTCGAACTCGCTTACAACGTAACAAAGGTTCTTCATGCAGCATATGTAGCAGCAGAAGAAGGACGCAAGGTTAACTTCTAATCTTAATCATTTACAGCGGCAGCTTCGGCTGCCGCTTTTTTATGTGGCAGAAAATTTCTTCGCAAGCGATGTGCTTTTTTATGTGGCAGATATCGCCCATATATGCTATTCTATTTATGAAACATATCGGAGGGTAAATATGTCATACGCAGATGAAGTTTTTATTAAGATGTGCCGTGATATCATTGATAACGGCGTAGATACGACCGGCGAAAAAGTTCGCCCGCATTGGCCTGATGGCGAGCTCGCCTATACCATTAAACGTTTTGGCGTAGTTAATCGCTACGACCTTAAAAAAGAATTCCCCGCGCTTACTCTGAGAAAGACAGGCATCAAGTCTGCGACAGATGAGCTCCTATGGATTTGGCAGAAAAAGTCCAACAACATTCGCGACTTAAAGAGCCACATCTGGGACGAATGGGCTGACGAAGACGGTTCAATCGGCAAGGCTTACGGCTATCAGATGTCCGTTAAGCATCAGTACAAAGAAGGTGACATGGATCAGGTTGACAGAGTTCTCTGGGACCTGCAGCATAATCCCTATTCCCGCCGCATTCTGACCAATATTTACAACTTCCAGGATCTGCACGAGATGCACTTATATCCTTGCGCATATTCTATGACATTTAACTGTACTAAAAATCCCGAGACAGGCAAGCTGGTTCTGAATGCGATACTCAATCAGCGCTCACAGGACGTTCTTGCCGCAAATAACTGGAATGTAGTTCAGTACTCAATTCTCGTTATGATGTTTGCACAGGTCTGCGGCATGGAGCCCGGCGAACTCGTTCATGTAATCGCTGACTGCCACATCTATGATCGCCACGTTCCGATCATTGAGGAGCTGATCAAGCGCGAGCCGCTTCCGGCGCCCAAGGTTCATTTGAACCCGGACATCAAGAACTTCTACGATTTCACACCGGATGACGTTATAGTTGAAAATTACGAGACACACGAACAGATAAAGAATATTCCTATTGCAATCTAAATATGAAAACTATCGTAAATGTAAATGAAAAATGGGGCATCGGCAAGGACGGCGACCTGCTCGTTCACATCCCCGCGGACATGGCTTATTTCCGTGAAACTACGCGTGGCGCGGTCGTTATCATGGGGAGTACAACTCTCGACAGTTTCCCTTGTATGGCTCCGCTTAAGAACAGGGTAAATATTGTCCTCGTCGATGATGACAAAAAAATCCACCAGGAGTCTATTGATGCAGCCGAGGAGCATAAGAGCCTTGGACTTTCAACAAAGCTTATCTATGTTCACAGCCTCGATGAGGCGGTTGAGCTTGGCCGCAAATATGAATCCGAGGGACGCGATGTTTTTGTTATCGGCGGAGCTACCATTTACCGTATAATGCTTCCTTACTGCGATATCGCTTATGTTACGATTAATAATTGCGAGCGAGAGGCGGACACATATTTCCCCAATCTTGCCGAAGCAGGCTGGAAGATGACTTCGGAGGGGCCGGAGCAGAACTGGGACGGTACTACTTTTAGATTTACTACTTGGGAGAAGAATTAATGCGTAAAGAGTATAAGGCCGGTAATGGCTTTGAGAGAACGAAGAAAATAGGAATTGTTTCCGTTGAAGCAGTTGTTATTGCGTATTTCTGCATTTACAACTACGCCTGGAATGTTGATACAACTTTCCTGTTTTTTGTTTTTGTTCTTATCGGTATTGTGTTTGGCTATCTGACCAATAAGATTTTAGAGTGGTACAAGAAGTCTATCCGCTATATTGTTACGGATGAGGGCTTGCTTGTCGGTCGCGAGGGCAAAGAGCGTCTTTATCGCTGGGAGGAGTTTTCCGGCGTTCGTATGGAGAGAGTTGCGTATTTTTCCCTCTTCCCGGTTGTGTATGTTATTTCCCGTAAGGATGATTTCGGGAAAATGACTAAGCGTGATATGAAGGTTTCTAATGTTGTGGCCGGTATCGTGGAGCTGACTGAGGATGTTATCCGCATGACTAAAGGGTATGCCGAGGTTGACCAGGAGGTTTACCGCCGCATTAAGACGTACAAGGTTATCAAATAATTTCCCGTTTACTTTTTCGCCTCTGCCTAAAGCAGGGGCGTTTTTATTTGCTCTCCGCGGCGCTAATACCTCTTTGTTAATTTAGCACATTAAAGCGGCACGGCACACAAAACTATTGCATTAAGAAAATAAAAAAAATATAATTATTACAAGATTACGTAAGGGGGTAAGTATGAACATATTTAATGTAATAACCATGCTTGGCGGCCTAGCCCTCTTCCTATACGGCATGAGAATCATGGGAGATGGCTTAAAGCGCAGTTCATCCGGCGCTTTTAAAACCGCTATCGAAAAACTCACAAGTAATACATTCAAAAGCTTCTTGCTCGGACTGCTGCTCACAGCAGTAATTCAGAGTTCCACAGCAACAATCGTAATCACCGCCGGCCTCGTAGGAGCAGGCGTTATCACCCTTCATCAATCACTCGGAATAATCATCGGCGCAAATGTCGGCACCACCGTTACCGGACAGATAATCAGACTCCTTGATGTCGACAGCTCAAGTACAGCATGGCTTGAAGTATTTAAGCCCTCAACACTCGCCCCTATCGCAGCGGTAATCGGAATCATATTTATACTCGCAATAAAATCCAAAAATTCAGAAACCATCGGCACAATCGCAATGGGCTTCGGCATACTGTTCACAGGCCTTCTTTCAATGACCAGCGCAGTAACAATGCTCTCAAGCTCACCTGAATTTGTAGGTGTGTTAACCAAATTCGGAGACAGCCCCTTCCTCGGATTTTTAACAGGTACGGCAGTTGCATTTATCCTGCAGAGCGCATCCGCGACAGTCGGTATTTTGCAGACGCTCACCGTAACCGGCAAGATGACATTTGCCTCTGTTTATCCGATTCTGCTCGGTATATTTATGGGCGACTGCATCACCACCGCAATCGTCTGCGCAATCGGCGCAAAAGCCGATCCCAAGCGTACCGGTATCATCCACATCATATTCAACATTTGCTCCGCAATTCTTGTAGTAGCGGCAGTTTCCATACTGGCAGGCGCGACGCCTCTGCTTGACGGCATTTGGGATGCACCGATGAACTCCGGCGGAATAGCAAATACGAACACCATATTCAAGCTCGGCTGCGCACTGCTCCTGCTTCCTCTTGCAAATACATTTGAAAAAATGAGCCGCAAGATTGTCAAGGATGATGCCACAAGCAAGATTCAGAACCGACTTGACGCCCGTGTGCAGACACTCAACAGAGCTCTTTACAAGTCCCCTGCTCTTGCTCTCGCAGCAGCATTTGAAGCAGTATCTGATGTGGCAGAGGTTGCTTGTCACAACGCCGAGGCAGGTCTGAAAATACTTACCGGTTATGACAAAAAACAGGTCGAGCAGCTGGACAACGATGAAGATTTCATCGACACGGTTACCGACCAGACAAGTGAATATTTAATCGGACTGTCCCCGCACATCAGCGGCGATACCGATTCCAATGAAAAACTGAACTACTATATGAAGATAATTACTGAATTTGAACGTATCGGAGACCATGCGGTTAACCTTACCGAAAATTCCGAAGATCTTACCAACGGCAAATACAAGTTCAGCGAGGATGCAATAAAGGAAGTCGAAGTTGTATCGGAGGCGCTTCGCGAGATTATGAGCTATGCGCTTGAGGCATTTATCGAGGACAGCATGGAAGTAGCCCGCCGCATCGAGCCTGTTGAGGAAGTTATCGATGATCTTGTTGCAGTAATGCGTGAGAATCATATGAACCGACTGAGAAAACAGAAGTGCAGCTCTGAAACAGGACTCATCTTTATGGAAATGCTGACCAACATCGAGCGTATATCCGATCAGTGCTCTAATATCGGAGTTGCGACTATGGGCATGCATGATAAACAGATTGCGACCATGCAGCATGATTATCTCAGAAGTCTGCACAGCGGTACGGATGCTATTTACAACCATGCCTATGAACAATGCAAGGCTTACTATTTCGGAAGGCTGAAATAATGCGTTTAAAACATGTACGTGGTTCAGAAGAAGCCATCGAAAAAAGCGGGTTCGTAATTCAGGATCCGCTTTCTTTGCGCGGCAAATGGAAAGATCAAAAGGCAGACTCACGTGCTCTTGCCATCGAAATCGGTATGGGCAAGGGTCAGTTTATGATGGCGCTCGCAGCAGAGCATCCGGACACTCTTTATGTCGGCATCGAAAAATTCTCCAGCGTTATGATTCGCGCCGTGCAAAAGCAGGAAGAGCTTCAGCTTCCCAATCTGAAACTCATACGCATGGACGCGGAAACTATAGAGGAAGTATTTGCCCCAGGAGAGGTTGATGTGATTTATCTGAATTTCTCTGACCCGTGGCCGAAGGACCGCCATGCCAAGCGCCGCCTTACCAGTCCGCAGTTCCTTGCACGATATGCGAACATATTGGCGCCGGGCGGTCATATAGAGTTCAAAACCGACAACATGCCGCTCTTTGAATATTCGGTGCAAATGATAATGGAATGTGGTTGGAAGATACAGGCAATCACCAGGGATCTTCATCACGATGAGACCATGAATGCCGGTAATATTATGACCGAATACGAAGAAAAATTTTCCGCAGCCGGCAATCCGATTGCCAAAGTAATATTTGCCCCGTAAGCCTTGTTTTTTATTGAAAGGCAGCGGCAGTTGTGATACACTTTTTAATTGATAATTAACCTATTTAGGAGGCTATATATGTCTGATAATGTTCGCCCTGATTCTATGAAACGTATCAATACTCCCGAGCTTGCTAAAAGCTTTATTGATGAGCAGGTTGCAGCAATCCGCGAGCAGGTAGGAGACGGCAAGGTTCTGCTTGCACTCTCAGGCGGCGTTGATTCTTCTGTATGCGCAGCTCTTTTAATCAAAGCTATCGGAAGCAATCTCGTGTGCGTTCACGTTAACCACGGTCTGCTCAGAAAAGGAGAGCCGGAGCAGGTATGCAAGGTATTCGGAGAGGAGCTCGGCGCTACACTTATCTATGTAGATGCAGTTGACCGTTTCCTTGACAAGCTCGCAGGCGTTGACGATCCCGAAAAAAAGAGAAAGATAATCGGCAAGGAATTCATCGATGTATTTGCTGAAGAAGCAAGCAAGCTCGACGGCATAAAGTTCCTCGGCCAGGGTACCATATACCCCGATATACTTGAATCAAATGGCGTAAAGAGCCATCACAATGTAGGCGGACTTCCGCCCGAACTTGATTTTGAGCTGGTTGAGCCGGTTAAGCTCCTTTATAAGGACGAGGTTCGTATGGTGGGTCATGAGCTCGGTCTTCCGGATTCAATGGTTAACCGTCAGCCCTTCCCGGGCCCCGGCCTCGGAGTTCGTTGCGTTGGCGCAATTACACGCGACCGTCTTGCCGCAGTCCGCGAGTCGGACGCAATTCTGCGCGAGGAGTTTGAGAAAGCCGGCCTTGCAGGCAAGGTATGGCAGTACTTCACGGTTGTTCCGGATTTCACTTCAACAGGAATCAAGGACGGCAAACGCACTGATGACTGGATGGTTATCATCCGCGCTGTCAATTCTATAGACGCAACCGCAGCTACGGTAGAAGAGATACCTTATGAGCTGCTCTTTAAGATTCGTGACCGCATCTTCGCTGAAGTTGCAGGCGTTAACCGCGTGCTGTACGACCTTTCAACAAAGGCACCTGCGACAATAGAGTACGAATAATATGAACATGAAAAAATCATCCTATTCGGCAGTATATCCCGGAAGCTTTGACCCATTTACCATGGGCCATCTTGACATACTTAAAAAAGCCCTGCCGCTGTTTGACAAAATCTATATCGGTGTTCTCAACAATCCGGCCAAGAAAGCCGCATTTACCATTGAGGAAAAGATTGAGATTATCAATAAGATTCTTGAGGCAGAGCACATTGAGAATGTTGAGGTATGCGCATTTGGCGGACTGACCGTTGATTTCTGTGAAGAAAAAGGCGCAAATTATATCATCAGAGGCCTTCGCAGTGTTACCGATTTTGAGTATGAATTTCAGCTCAGAGCGGTCAACAGACATATGTCTCAAAACATCGATACGATGTTTTTCATGTCCAGCGTAAAGTATTCGTATCTCAGCTCCAGCATAGTCAGAGAGATGGCGGAAAATGGTGCAGATATCGCGACATTTGTCCATCCGGCTACTCTTGACATGATTAATAATAAGTTACATAAAAAAGAAAACAACGGATAATAGTTTTTAAAAAGCATAATAAGGGTGTAGCAAGAATCAACTATGCTGCGCCCTTGTTTGCTACAAGATGACTTTTATGAGGCGGAACTAATGTATAAAATTGTTTCAAAAAAAAGCTTGAATCCTACGGTGACGCAGATGGAGATAGAGGCTCCTCTTGTTGCCGCTAAAGCAGAGCCGGGACAGTTTATTATACTGAGGGTAGATGATGCCGGTGAGCGCATACCGCTTACCGTGGCAGGAACCGATCCTGACGCCGGCACTGTGAAAATAATTTTTCAGATTGCGGGAGCAACTACCAAAATTCTGAGCTATAAAGAAGCGGGCTCATACATCGAGGACTTCGCAGGTCCGCTCGGAAATCCGACTCACACGGAGGGACTTAAAAAAGTCTGCATTATAGGCGGCGGCGTAGGCTGCGCCATCGCTCTTCCGGTTGCTGAAAAATTCCACAGATTAGGTGCCGAGGTAACAAGCATCATCGGCTTTAGAAACAAAGAACTTGTAATATTAGAAGATGAATTTGCGGCATGCTCCGAAAGGCTGACGGTCATGACCGACGACGGCTCGTATGCGCATTACGGAAATGTAACGGTGCCGCTTAAAGAATACCTGGATGCCGGAGAAACATTTGACATGATATTTACAGTCGGTCCGCTCATCATGATGAAATACGTGACGCTTACAGCTAAGCAATACGGCGTGCCGGTCACTGTATCAATGAATCCGATTATGATAGACGGTACGGGCATGTGCGGCGGATGCAGATTGACGCTGAGCAGAGATGGCAAGAAGGTGACGAAATTTGCCTGCGTAGACGGCCCTGAGTTTAACGGATACGAGATTGATTTTGACGAAGCAATGTCGCGCGGCAACATGTATGCTGAATTTGAAAAACATGCCTACGATAAAGCCTGCAACCTGTTTCGGGAGGTGAGATGAGATGGTAAATATGAGCCTGACTAAGAATCCCATGCCTACCCAAAATCCTGAGCAGCGTATTCATAATTTCGAAGAAATCACAACAGGGTATACTGAGCAGATGGCAATAGACGAAGCGGGAAGATGCTTGAATTGCCATGACAAGCCGTGCACAAAAGGGTGCCCTGTTAATATCAGAATTCCCGATTTTATAGCTAAGATAAGAGAAGGCGACTTCGAAGCAGCATACAAAATAATTTCAGAAGCTTCAAGCCTGCCGGCCGTATGCGGACGCGTCTGCCCGCAGGAGACGCAGTGCGAGAGCAAATGCGTGCGGGGTAAAAACGGCGAACCCGTCGGCATCGGAAGACTTGAGAGATTTGCAGCCGATTGGCACAACGCTCACACTGCCGGCGCAGCATGCGCTCCGGCACAAAACGGTCATAAAGTAGCTATAATAGGTTCCGGTCCCTCCGGGCTTACCTGCGCAGGAGACCTTGCGCGCAAGGGATATGCTGTGACCGTATTCGAGGCGCTCCACAAAGCCGGCGGCGTACTGGTATACGGAATTCCGGAATTCCGCCTGCCAAAGAAAATCGTTGCGCAGGAGATCGGAACATTAAAAGCTCTCGGCGTAAGATTTGAGACAAATGTCATAATCGGTAAGACACTTACGATAGATGAACTTTTTGCTGATGGCTATGAAGCGGTTTTCATAGGAACGGGCGCAGGCCTTCCTGTTTTCATGAATATTCCCGGCGAAAGCCTTAAAGGCGTATACTCCGCAAATGAATTTTTAACACGCAGCAACCTTATGAAAGCCTATGAGGCGAATCCCGTAACGCCTATCATGAAAGGCGGAAATGTTGCCGTAGTCGGCGGCGGAAATGTTGCGATGGATGCGGCAAGAACAGCCGTGCGCCTCGGGGCTGATAAGGTTTATATCATATACAGACGCTCTATGGA
>JAZRXC010000059.1:0-5230 GCA_045600025.1 Lachnospiraceae bacterium | reverse complement strand
CGCTGCTCACGACAAAGCTACTGCAGAAGTACTCAGAATGTACCGCGAACTTGTTGCTGAAAACAATAAATGAAAATCGTAGGGCTGATAGCTGAATATAACCCTTTTCATAACGGCCATACCTACCATCTGGCCGAGTCGCTTCGCGCCTCCGGTGCCGACTATGCCGTGGCAGTAATGAGCGGTAATTATGTACAACGGGGTCTTCCGGCTATCGTAGACAAACATACGCGGGCGCGTATGGCCCTTGAGGCGGGCGTAGACGCAGTTTTTGAGCTCCCTATAGTATATTCCTGTGCAAGCGCCGAATTCTTTGCATACGGGGCTGTAGGGCTCTTAAATCAGCTCGGTATAGATACAATCTCTTATGGTTGCGAATGTGGACCCTCCGAATCGCAAAAATTGCGTGCGATAGCAGAATTATTAATTATTGAGCCGGAGCAGTTCAAGGCAACACTTAGCAATCTGCTTCGCTCCGGCAAGAGTTATCCTGCCGCAAGCGCAGCTGCCATTGATGCAATTCTTCCGGGATGCGGCGCACTTGCTTCAGAGCCAAATAACATACTTGCAATTGAATATGAGAAAACTATATTGAAGCAAAATTTAGACATTAATACTGTTGCTATCGCAAGAAGCGGTGCAGGTCATATTGAAACCGGCACAGCAATAAGAGAAGCTCTCATATCAGGTAATTCCGAAAACGTCTCTGCTCTTCTGCCGAAATCATCAGCAGAATTATTGACCTACCACATAGATGAAGATGCATTCAGTGATATGCTCGCATATAAACTTCTCACTGAGAATCCGGAAAACCTAACCGATTATGCTGACGTTTCACCGGAACTTGCAGCACGTATAGTTAGGTTCACAGGCAAAGGCTTATCATTCAGTCAACTTGCAGATGCGTTAACAACTAAAAACTACACCAAAACGCGTGTTCAGCGAGTACTGATTCATATATTGTTGGGTATCAGAAAAGAAACGCAGGCGCCTACATTTGCCCGCGTGCTCGGATTAAAAAAGAATTCTCCCGTATTGCATGAAATAAAAGAAAGAACGCAAATACCGATAGTAACAAAACTGGCTGATGCCCCGGATGAATCCTATCAGCCGGACAGAATAGCCAGCGATCTGTATTGTTGCGCCGCGTATCCGAAAGGCATTAAACTACCTGATGAATATCATTCACAGATTGTAACAATATAAAAGAACCTGCCGGGGCAAATGGCAGGTTTTATGTTTTTATTTCTTTAACATTTTATTGAATAGCTTTGCGTAAGGTTTATGTGGTGCTATTTCAAGTTTCTTTTCACGTCTGTTTCTCACATCGTCGCTCTGAGGCTGAATGTCTCCGGATTTAGTCAGTGCCCACTTGGTAGCAAGCGGACCGAACAGTTCATAAATGAGTACGGAAAACAAAACAATATTTCTGATGAAAGGTCCGTCAGTTCCTCCGAGCTCCATGGCAAGGATGCACATTCCAAGTGCAACACCCGCCTGCGGAAGTAATGTAACTCCCAGATAATCTACTACATTCTTTGAACAGCCGGTAATGCGGGCCGAATATCTTGCGCCGAAATATTTGCCCAAAGAACGTGCGATAATATATATCACGCCAACTATAACAATCTGCACACTTCCGAATACTTCTATCTCAAGATCAGCGCCACTAAGTACAAAGAACAGAATCATAATAGGTGTGGACCAACGTTCAGAGTTGGCCATAATATCCTCGCTAAGCGGGCAAATATTGCAAAATACCGTGCCAAGCATCATACATACAAGCAATGATGAAAATCCTATCGTAACCGGTCCGATATTAATCTCAAGCATTGAAAGCGCTACTGTCAGAAATATAAAAGCAATAGTCATCGAAAGTCTGTTTCTGTTTGAGTTGAACAGTCGTTCCAACATAGTGAGCAGCACGGCAGCGAGCGCTCCGAGAAGCAGTGACACAATTATCTCGATAAGCGGATTGATCAGCACACCGAATAAATTCACTGTACCTGTCGTAAGTGATCTTGCTATGCCAAAAGATATTGCAAAAACAACAAGACCTACAGCATCATCGAGCGCAACGATAGGAAGCAATAAGCTTGTCAGTTCGCCCTTTGCTTTATACTGGCGCACAACCATAAGTGTTGCAGCAGGCGCAGTTGCCGATGCAATCGCGCCGAGCGTTATCGCTGCGGGAAGACTGATAAAATCCGTGAATATAAAATGTGTGGAAATCAGAACAATATCTACAAGAAGCGTCGCTACGAGGGCTTGAAAAATGCCGATAATCGTCGCCTGCTTGCCGAACTTTTTCAAATCCTCCAAGCGGAATTCATTTCCTATTGAAAAGGCTATGAATCCGAGCGCAACATCGGAGATAAATCCAAGTTCCGATATCTCATCATATGTTGAAAATCCAATTCCGGTTAATCCCAGTCTGCCTAAGCAAAAAGGTCCGATAAGCACACCTGTGATAAGGTAGGCCGTTACGTCCGGAAGATTTGATTTCTTGAGCAGACGCGTCATCATAAGACCTGCTAATAATGCAAATGCGATGCTAAGTAAAGCTTCCATTTCTAACCTCTGTAAATAAAAAAATCCAAAGGAATATATTAGTCCCTTTGGATTATTTTTTCAAGTTGTATAATTAAATTACTAACTTTCGGAAGTCTTTCCGCCGTTAATGGCATCAACAAACTCATCAGGATATAATCCCAATTGACGAAGTAGCGGATTGGTAGCATTGTTGAAATAATAAAAGAACATCAAGGACAGATAAACATTCCAAGACATCATTTTATTGCCGCTCTCTATGGCAGAATACGTCTGACGTGAAATTCCTACTAATTTGGAAAGTTCTCCTTGTGACAGTCCGGCCTTGGCGCGGAGGGGAGCAAGGTTGTCATAAAGCCGAGCTATCAGATCGTTTTCCAGTTGGAAACAAAAGCACACTTTATCTTTCATTACAATTACCTCCTAATTTAAGAAAATACACTAATTATTTAAAATGTTCAATAATAAATAGTAAACTATACATACGCAATTTCGTACATATGTCATAATTTTTACATTTTGTAGCGGCATTTTGCTGGTTTTTGTAAGTTTTTTTGCTGGTTTTTGTAAATAAAACGATAGGGTGTTAACAAATTAGGCAAATATGTCAGCAATCGTATATATATATATATATATATATGCAGGCAACTGTCTTACATTAAATAAAGAATTTGACAAATTAATCTGATTTCACCATTTCGCCATGAGTAATATACTCTATTTAATGTGACATATTTGGGACTTGTAAAAATGAATTTTATTTTTCTGTAGATATGTAAATATTTTTACCGTCAGAAATAAGAATGATACTACCTGATTCATCAGTACGGTAGACATTAATCCCGCGCTTATTCAAAGCCGCAAGTGTCTCTTTGTGCGGGTGACCATATGGATTATTGATTTCGCAAGATATAACCGCAATATCGGGATTGACTTCGTCAAGAAAATCTCTCGTAGTCGAAGAACTGCTGCCGTGATGACCGACTTTCAATACATCACTTGCAATTTCTTCACCGGAAAGTAATATATCATGTTCCTCGTCTGCCTCAGCGTCTCCGGTGAAGAGGAACGAGGTGTCGCCATATACTAATCTTAATACTATTGAATATTTAGGATCATCGGTATCTCGTACCGGGCCGAGAACAGTAATATCCGCTGCCCCGAGTGAAAGCTTATCTCCTGCTATTAGCGTCTGCAGCTCCACGCCTTGTTTATCAAGTGCATTTTTGAATTTTGAAAACAGATTAGAGGAATAAGATGTCACAAGACTATATGCTTCATCTGTCTTAGCGAATCTTAATGCGCCCGGTAGCCCGCCGATATGGTCCTCATGAGGATGTGTGCAAATGACATACTTTAGATGATCTATTCCTTCATTTTTAAGATAAGAATACATCAAATTTGAATCATCGGCATTGCCGCCGTCTATCAGCATAGCTTCACCGTCGCAGATAATAAGCTCCGCATCTGCCTGACCGACATCGATAAAATGTACTTCAAGATGTTTTTCTGCATCCGGCTGAGTAGTTCCTTCTGTCGAAGTTGGATTCTCGGTTTCTTTAGTCTCATTCGTTGCCTGAGTAGTCTGTGCTTCTTGTGTTACGACAGGTGCTTGCGTAGTGGTAGGTTTTTTCTCATCATCTTTCTGCGAGAAGCCGGAAATAAGAGCCACAACAATAAAAGCAGCGGCAACTATCATAGTATATTTATTATTCTTCTTTGAGAACTTTCTTACCATATTTATATTTTACCACATTTGCGATAAAGGTAACATCCATAAATAAAAGACAGAGCAAAATGCTCTGTCTTACCATTCGTGAGCCATTCGGGACTCGAACCCGAGACAACTTGATTAAAAGTCAAGTGCTCTACCGCCTGAGCTAATGGCCCTTATTAATTAGATGACTACTGGGCTAGTTGGATTCGGACCAACGAATGCAGGAGTCAAAGTCCTGTGCCTTACCGCTTGGCTATAGCCCAAGATAATAAATACGGCACCGGTCGTCCCAGTGCCAACGGGTGGGTAGTGGGACTCGAACCCACGGCCCCCAGAGCCACAATCTGGCGCGCTAACCAACTGCGCCACACCCACCATGGGCTTAATAGCCAAAGCGGGTGATGGGAATCGAACCCACGTGTCCAGCTTGGAGGGCTGGTGTTCTACCATTGAACTACACCCGCAAAATATCTTGAATCGGGGTGACAGGATTTGAACCTGCGACCTCCTGATCCCAAATCAGACGCGCTAGCCAAACTGCGCTACACCCCGTCTAATTACAAGCGCAATCGTTATTATACAAATTTGCGCCTTTTATGTCAAGTTTATTTTCAGATTCTACGTGCCAATATTTCTTTCATCGCCGCAAGGGATTTACCCCTGTGACTTATGGCATTTTTTGCCTCGGCACTTATCTGGGCGGTAGTACAACCAAGTTCGGGAATGAACAGTATCGGGTCATATCCGAATCCATTTGCTCCTGAAGGTTCTTTTGCTATCTCACCTTCAAGAATGCCCTTGGCTACCTCTTCACTGCCGTCTTCAAATACAGCTGCAATTACTGAAGTGAATCTTGCCGAGCGAGGACGTCCGGATTCATTTACAAGGCGTACTATCTCTGCATTTTTCACTTCCTGAGGTGTACCCTCACCCATATAACGTGCAGAATATATGCCCGGAGCT
>JAZRXC010000058.1:0-3682 GCA_045600025.1 Lachnospiraceae bacterium | reverse complement strand
GCGTCACCTGCAAGGATTCCGCCGGCCTCACCGTATTTTACCCAAGTGGTATCTTTACCTCTGCGAAGCTTATCTCCATCCATGGCAGGAAGATCATCATGTACAAGTGAATATGTATGAATAAACTCAATTGCAGCCATGAAGGGTTCTATGACCTTTCCTTCGCCGCCAAAGAGTTTAAATGTCTCTTGCATCAGCGTCGGGCGGATACGTTTTCCGCCTACCAATACGCTGTAATTCATTGACTCAATAAGATGATTTGTATCGTATAGAGTCTCCGGCAAATATGCTTTAATTATGTCTTCAGTCTGCATCCTGTTCCTCTAATACAATGAGCTTTTTCTCAATTTTATCGAGCTTTTCATGACAGCTTTTTACAAGTGAAAGTCCTTCCTCGTACAGTGCAAAGTTTTCTTCAAGCGTATGCTCGCCTTCTTCCATCTGTGAAAGGAGCTCACTTAATTTGTCAAATGATTCTTCGAGTGAAAGTTCTTTTTCTTCCATAATTTCTCCTTGCCTGTTAATCAGAACATGTAAGATCCATAACTTTAGTGGTAGCCTTACCGTCTTTAAAATAAACGGACAGCTCGTCACCTTTTTTCAGCTTTTTGACGCTGCTTACAGGTTTTTTGTTCATCTCCGTAAATGCATATCCGCTACTCATAATAGCAAGCGGTGACTCGGCGGAAAGCCTTGCCGAATATAGCGCCAGCTGCTGCTTTGCCTGTTCATATGCATCATGGATGCTCACGCGAAGTGACTCTTGAATGTTTATCAAACTCTGCCTATTCTCATCAAGTTTATATCTCGGCGAACATTTTTCGAGTCGATGTTCAGACTTCGTAAGCTCAAGTTTCTTACGAGTAAGCTCGCTGTCCAATACGCGAATCATATGAGAAACAGCACCCTTAAGTTCATCTTCAAAAGCGCTTATTTCAAATACGGCAAGCTCTGCTGCGGCTGAGGGTGTCGGTGCGCGAAGGTCCGCTACAAGATCAGCGATTGTAGTATCCGTCTCATGTCCGACAGCGGAAATAATCGGTGTATCGGCGTCAAATATCGCTCTTGCGACTATTTCCTCATTGAAGGCCCAAAGGTCTTCTATTGAGCCGCCTCCTCGACCTACGATTATCACATCCAGACCCATCGCATCAAGCTTTTTAATCCCCCGTACAACCGAAGGCGCGGCTGCCTCTCCCTGAACTATTGCGGGATATAAATATAGCTGAACGTAGGGATTTCTGCGTGTTGATATATTAATAATATCCTGTATCGCAGCCCCCGTCTCAGCTGTTACTATTCCTATGCGAGAAACGAATCTCGGTATAGGCTTTTTATACTGCGGGGCAAACATCCCCATTTCTTCCAGGCGTTTTTTTGTCTCTTCATAGCGCGCAAAAAGGTCGCCCATGCCGTCTTGTAAAATCTCGGTTGCGTAAAGCTGATATTTACCGTCGCGCTCATATATCATAACTCTTCCGCTTGCGACAACCTGCATTCCATCCTTCATCTGGAAGTGCAATCCTCTTATGCGGTTGCCCGCAAACATTACGCAGGCAAGCGTTCCGGTCTCATCCTTAAGTGTAAAATAGATGTGCCCGGAAGTATGATATTTGCAGTTAGAAACCTCTCCGCCTACACTGATGCGGCGAAGTGCATAATCATTTTCAAATAAATTTTTAATGTACGAGTTAACCTGGCTGACCCGGTATACTGTCTGTGCCATGTGCTGCCCCTCTGGAGAGACCTCCGAGCACGCCGTTGATATAAGCCGGCGAATCATCAGTCCCGAATTTCTTGGCAAATTCTACCGCTTCGTTAATGGCAACCCCTTCGGGAATATCATCATCGAAAATCATTTCAAAAAGTGCAAGACGGAGTATTGCAAGGTCCACCTTATTCATACGGCTGGTCTTCCACTTTGCTACTGCGTTGATTTTTTGATCAAGTTCGGGGATTTTTGCAATTACATTTAATGCGCGGTCTTTAAGCAGTTCCTTATATTCTTCCGGAACCTCTTCTTCCTGCAAATAATTGGCGCACTGATTTTCGTATTCGCCTTCCCCGTAGAATTCGCTGAAATAAACCTGCATCAGCACATGCTCACGTTGTTTTCTGCGATCCATTACGGCCTTTCTGCATCAACGTGAATACCCGTTATGCAAATGTTTACTTTTTCTACTGAAAAATCTGTCATGCTTTCGATAGCAGACTTAACACGGTTAGTAAGCGCCTCGTTTACATCCGGCAGATCATATCCGTATTCAGTCTCAATTGAAAGATACACTGTTGCACTGCGGTCGCAGGTTTCAACCTTTACTGTTCCTGCGATAGCGCGAGGAGAAACCTTTGTCATCTTCTCCTTTGTAATGCCACCGGTTAGTGCATAGACACCGTCTACTTCAAGTGCGGCGATGCCTGCTATGGTTCCGAATACATCTTCGGGAATCATAACTTCGCCATTCTCAGTCATTTCATCAATGATATGAGATATTTCTTTTTCTTGTTCTTTTCCCATGGTAACCTCCAGGAAATTGTTAAATTACATTGTATCAAAAAGAGCAATGCGCTGCAATCTGAGGTAATCCTTACAGATGCAGATCCGGCACCGCATTAAGCGATAATCCGGCATGCTCTCCTTTTATGAAATGATAATATGCCGCAGCGCCTATCATGGCGGCATTGTCGGTACATAGTCCGATACTCGGGCTGTAAAGCGTTATGCCCCGCTCTTTGCATGCATTTTCGAGGCAGCTTCTGAGATATGTATTTGCCGCAACACCGCCTGCAAGTACAATGCGTTTCTCTCTGAGATTCTCTGCCGCAAGCATTGCTCTGTCTGTTATTACATCGCATACGGCCTGCTGGAAACTTGCCGCAACATCGGCTACGTTTATATCTCTTCCTGCCATCTGCTCATGGTTCAGATAGTTTAGCACGGCAGACTTCATGCCACTGAATGTAAAATCATAAGGTGCTTCATCTACCTTGCCACGGGGAAATGCAATTGCAGAAGGATTACCTTCACGCGCAGCTTTTTCTACCTTAGGTCCGCCGGGATAGCCAAGTCCGATTGCTCTTGCAACTTTGTCAAATGCTTCACCCGCTGCGTCATCGCGGGTCCTTCCGAGTATTTCAAACTCACCGTAGTCCTTCATAATGGCAAGGTGCGTATGTCCGCCGGACACGATAAGACACAGGAACGGTGGCTCAAGATCCGGATGCTCGATAAAGTTAGCAGATACATGGCCCTCGATATGATTGACGGCAACAAGAGGCTTACCGGATGCATATGCAAGTCCCTTTGCTGCGGAAACTCCTATCAGAAGAGCCCCTACCAGTCCGGGTCCGTAAGTTACGGCTATCGCATCTATGTCGGAAAGTGTCATACCCGCGTCAGATAAAGCTGCGCGTATAACGGGATTAATATTTTCAACATGACGTCTTGAGGCAAGTTCAGGCACCACGCCGCCGTATCTTGTGTGCATGGCAATTTGCGTGTTTATTACATTTGATATGAGCACGCGACCATTACGGACAACTGCCGCTGCCGTCTCATCGCATGAACTTTCAATTGCAAGTATATTTATGTCCTTCAAGACTCTTCCTCTTCTTCAAACTTAAGTTCCAGCGTGCGTCCGTCACGGCACACATAGGATTCGGGGAATATTGCTCTCGCTTC
>JAZRXC010000057.1:0-46167 GCA_045600025.1 Lachnospiraceae bacterium | reverse complement strand
AGTCTCTCGACGAAGGACAGGAAGTAGAGTTCGACGTAGTAGAAGGCGCTAAGGGACCTCAGGCAACCAACGTCACCAAATTATAATCCGTACTGATAACCCATTCGGGTCTTGAAATACACGATTACTTTGGCAAAAAAGGAACTGCGAAATATGCAGTTTCTTTTTCGTTGCGTAGCAAAGCATTGTTTACAAGCCATCTTTATGGTATGATTATAACAGAAACAAGAAAGGAGATGGTCACATGATATTTACCTACACAGGAAAAAATGTTGACTTACGTCAAAGTCTCAAAGATCGTGTTGAGAAAAAGATCGGAAATAAACTCGCAAAATATTTTCCCGATGAAAGCTCAGCATACGTTTGCTTCTCAGCAGAACGTGATGAAAAAAAGGTCGAAATCATGATACCCATCAAAGGCGGATGTATCCGCGCAGAGGAAACATCCGATGACATGTTCACCTCAATCGATTTGGCCGCAGATGTACTGGAGCGCCAGCTCGTAAAGTACCGCAAAAAACTGATAGACAAATATCAGGCCGGCGGCAGCTTTACTTCTCTGTATCAGGAAGAAGCAGAAGAAAAACCTGATGACGATGAAATCCGCATAGTCCGCACCAAGCGTTTCGACGTAAAGCCGATGGACCCCGAGGAAGCTTGCCTCCAGATGGAGATGCTCGGACACAATTTCTTCGTATTCCGCAACTCCGACACCGACAAGATAGCCGTTGTGTATAAGCGCAAAGGCGACACTTACGGATTAATCGAAACAGAATAAGGGCAAATGTATTTGACAATTAAATAATCGCAATAAAAAGGCGGCAGATTAATCTGCCGCCTGAATTATGCTATAAATCAATCACCCCAAACATTAGCTATTCTCTTAGGAGTACGATAATTCCATGAAGAAATCTTAGTGTTCGGATCCGAATCGGGGCTGGAGCAATGAACTACCTGTCCGTCGCCGATATAGATGGCAACATGCCCTCCGTAATAAACTATGTCACCGGGACGCATCTTCTCAGCGGAAACACTATCTCCGCAATAACCCTGATCATCCGAAACACGTGGCAGGCTAATGCCGAACTTCTTAAATACCTGCTGAACAAATCCCGAACAGTCAGTACCGGTCTCAAGGCTGTTACCGCCTGTTACATATCTAAGCTCACCAACAAACGAGCACGCATACTCAACAAGTGCCCAGCGCCGTTCGGAAACGCTACCGGCAGATGCGCCCGGATCTCCGGTTACCTTCGAAGTTGTACTTGAAGTTGCTTTAGTTGGGCTGGTAGTAGATGCGGCTTTTGTCGATGAAGAGGTGTTCGCTTTCTTCTCTGCCTGAGCACGCTGCTCGGCAAGTCTCTTCTGGCGAGCTATCTCTGCAAGCTCCTCTTCTATTGAAATCGCTTCTTTATATTTAACGGCAAATTCAACATAATCAGACATCGCATATCCAACGAGGTCATCATCGACTTTAATCTTAACCCATTCGCCCTCTTCGCCTACAACGTTGAACCTGTCATCGGAAGAAAGCAAAGCAAGTGTCTCTGAATTAATATCCGGCTTCTCACGTAGTCTAAGCGTCTCTGCCTTAACGGTCACATACATCTGACCGACTTCTTTTGCCATCTCCTCAGCCTCAGCGCCTGTAACAAAATACTGAGCGCTTATATATCCGCGGCAGCTGCCGGAATGAATCTTATACCACTTGCCGGTTTCATTTGTTACAGTATCATCAATATGCGCGGCTGACTTACCGTATATCTTACCTACTATCTCGGCTTCGGGACTGGGTTCCTTGCGGATATTAACATAAGCGTCAACATCGGTAATTGCTATATCCGCAAATAAAGCCGAATGTCCTTCAAGTCGTGCTTCAAGCGCAAGCACAGATGCGTGTTCGCGCGCACCACTGCCGTTAATAAAAAGATTGGCAAATCCCGCGCCATGAATGAGCGGCTTATAATATGATGAAAGATTAGCTCCTTTTAGTACGGAAAAATCCCCGAGGCTTTTTGCCATAACAGCCGCAGGCGAAGAAACAGCGGTAATAATCGCCAATACAAGTGAAGTTATTCTTTTGTTAATCCGAAAATGTTTCATGAATATTTGCTCCAAAAGATAACAATTTTATTATATAAAAAACCCCTGTTACCGTCAACGGCACAGGGGTAAATAAAATCTGAATTTTTTATTATCAATCGCCGATTACATTACGGATGGCGGCTACCTCACGATAGTTCCACGCGGATATCTTAGTATTGGGAACTGACGTTGAACTGGACGCATGTACTACCTGGCCATCGCCTATGTATATTGCAACATGATTTATCTCTCCGTCCTTTGAATAGAACACAAGATCGCCGGGGCGCATATTTGCAGAGCTTACTGCTACTCCGGATTTTCCTTGCTCATATGATACACGCGGAAGATTAATACTGAATTTCAAGAATATCTGCTGCACGAATCCGGAGCAATCGGCACCGGTCTCGAGGCTATCGCCGCCCCATACATAAGGAAGTACTCCGGCGTACTGAACTGCGGTGGCTACTATCGCCTCGCGCAATGCCGATATCTCACCGTCCCGAGGCTCAGCTGTGGTCTTAGGTTCAGCCGTGGTCTTAGGCGCGGTAGTAGTAGGTGCCTCCGTAGTCGTGGGCGCTGTAGTGGTAGGCCCTTCCGTAGTCTTAGGTTCAGTCGTGGTGGGCTCTGTGGGTTTAGGTGCCTCCGTAGTCTTCTCTGCCGTCGTTGCCTTAGTTCCTTCAGTCGTAGGATTCTGCTTTTTCTTTTCCTCTTCGAGTTTCTTTGCAGCATCGCGTGCAACCTTGGCAAGGCGCTCCTGCTCGGCCTTCTTTGCAGCTTCCTCTTCGAGAGAAATTGCTTCCTGATATTCTACGGTTACTTCGATATAATCGTTCTTTACATAACCGAATAACTCATCATCTATGGACAGCTTTGTGAATTCGTCGCCCTGCTCTACTACTCTGTAGGTCTCGCCCCTTGATAATGTAGTGATAGTCTTACTGTCAAGGTTAGGTTCCTTACGCATACGAAGAAGCTCCGTGTTAATCTTTGCATTAACATGTCCTATCTCCGTGGCAAGTTTTTCAGCTTCTTCACCTATTACGAAGAATGAAGCCTTGATAAATCCTTCAACTGTACCCGACTTTATCTGATACCAAGTTCCGTCAGCAGCTTCGACCTGATCGATTATTCTGGCGGCGGCATTATTGTAAATCTTTCCTACTACTTCGGAATTAACATCCGGTTGCTTTCTGATATTTACATAATTCTGAACCTGCGATATAGCCAGTGAATTGTAAAGACTGTTTTGCTCAAATTCCTTTTTTTCTTCGATAGCGGAAACTGCCGGATGCTCTTCGGGAGCCGGCGGGGTAAATGTGCCATTGTTAAGTGAAATGGCAGTCTTAGCTATCTCGAGCGCAGATGAAAGCGGAGCGGATACAGTATTAAGGAAGCTCTCCCTATCTGTGGAGTGCCCCGAAAGATCGGCTGTGATTCCGCCCTCAATAATTGGTCTGGTTTTTGCTACGGCGCTATCCGGCATCGTAGTAAGCAAGGTAGCGACGCAAAGGATCGCTGCAAGCGTCCTTTTTTTGACAATTTTCTTCATCTTTGTCCCAAATAAAAAGTTCATAAATGTTACGCAATTGTTACATTTATGAACTAATTATAGCATTTATGTTATATTTGTCAAGCAGGCTGTAATTATTTTTCCGCTTTTTTCTTTGCGTCAATACGTTTAAATACAATCTTGTATCCCTTGCCGGACATATTTACTGTACGCTTAACTCTGCTTATCGTTGCAGTGGAAGTTCCGGTTGTGTTGGCTATTTCAAGATAGGGCTTGTTTTGTCTTAGCATGTCTGCAACCAAAAGGCGCTGAGATATAGAATGTATCTCCTGCGGTGTACATAAATCATCAAAAAATGCTTTGACTTCTTCTGCGGTCTCAAGTGAAAGCACTGCATCACAGAAAAGTTGTATTTCAGGTGAGGTTTTTTTAGCCATGGCATCTTCCTTTCATTAAATACATTTTACTTATACATATCGACAAATGCAAGCCTTTTATATTGACATAATTACTACCATAACAACCGGCCTGCGTCCGTACAAATCCCATATGTAGTTTTCCATATCGGTTTTTATTCCGTTACGCAAGTTTGCCATATCGGTTTTCTTTTTCAAAATGCGCTCGCAGGAAGTCATCGCTGCTTCTTCCATTCCTCTTAAGGTTTCCGCTGCTTCGCGGACATAAATGAAACCTCTCGTTGCAATCTCCGGCCCTGATACCACATATCCTTCTTCGCGATCAATGGTAAGCGAAACCACTACCGTTCCGCCTTCCGACAGTTGCTGCCTGTCGCGCAGAACGACATTTCCTACATCTCCTACCCCCGTTCCGTCAACGAATACTTCTCCGGCCTGAACATGCTCTATAATTCTGCTTCCGGAAGATGAAAGTGACAGTACATCACCCGCGGCAAGTATATAAATGCAGTCCTTAGGCACTCCGGTTTTTTCAGCTAACGCAGCATTTGCCTTGCGATGTCTGTACTCGCCGTGTAACGGAACCGCATACTTCGGTTTTAAAAGTGTGTACATAAGCAGAAGTTCCTGACTGCATGCATGTCCGGATACATGAGTATCACGGTAAATAACCTGCGCGCCCTTCATCTCAAGTCCGTTGATTATGCGTGCGACAGACTTTTCATTTCCGGGGATTGGATTTGAACTTAATATAATTGCATCACCCGGTTTAACGGAAATCTTTTTGTGCGAATCATCTGCCATACGTGACAGTGCAGCCATAGCTTCACCCTGGCTTCCTGTTGTAATGATAACCAGCTTGCTGTCAGGGTATTTGCCCATCTCATCTATGCTTATCATGGTTCTTGCGGGAATCTTAATATATCCCAGCTGCGCGGCTATCTCAAATGCCGTCTCCATGCTGCGTCCTTCAAGCACTACCTTCCGGCCAAAGGCTTTTGCAGTATTTAATACCTGGCGCACGCGATCTATATTGGATGAAAATGTTGCCACAATGATTCTGTTTTTGGAATACTGTGTGAATAGATTTGAAAGTCTTTCTGCAATAACTGTCTCTGACGGTGTGAATCCGTCATAGATGGCATTTGTACTGTCGGAAAGAATTGCCAGCACTCCCTCGCGTCCTATTTCCGCAATTCTTCCGAGATCCGTCGGCGTGCCGAAAAGCGGTGTGTAATCTACCTTGAAATCACCTGTATGGAAAAGCGTTCCCGCAGGTGTATGGATTGCGATAGCGCAGGCCCCGGGAATCGAATGATTTACATGAATGAATTCCGTACCGATTTCTCCGAAATGAAGGGTGTCTCCTTCGCGTACGGTAACAAGTTCTGCAATCTCTCGTATGCCGGCCTCTGTCAGATGATGTTCAATAAGGCCCGCCGTGAGTTTTGTAGCATATACCGGGACATTTACCTGTTGCAATATATACGGAAGCGCGCCGATATGGTCTTCGTGTCCGTGAGTAATAATAAATGCCTTTACTTTATCAATATTGTCCTCAAGATAAGAAACGTCGGGGATGACTTTGTCAACACCCGGCATGCTCTCATCAGGAAATGCAATTCCGCAATCGATTACGACTATGCTGTCGTTATAGCGGATTGCCGTCATATTCATACCGATTCGGTCAAGCCCGCCGAGAGGGATTATGCTCACCTTCTTTGCGGCGGACTTTGACTTTGTCTGTGTTTTTGTATTATGTTTATATTCTTTTTTATTTCTCATTTACTGTTTCTTTCTCACCCATTATGGCAATTACTCTTCCGAGGAAATACCAGAACAGTACTGTCGTGGGCGAATTAATATAAATAACATCTGATAGGAACATAGCTCCCGCTGCAATCGCAAAAGCGGGAAGTCCGAACATCATTGCTTCATCTTTTTGCTCGTCTGTATAATGCTTTGCATTTTTTACGATGCGGATAATAATAAGTACAATTGCCGCGAGCAGGATTATCAGCCCGACGCCTCCCTGCGACACTGCCACGTCAACAAACATATTGTGAAAAGTGTTGAGCGGTTCATTGTGATTTACCATATATGAATCAGGCATATTTGCACGCATCCACGGAAGTATGTTGCGGTAACCTACTCCGAATATAGGCTTGGCAGCCAATACCTTTGCGCCATCCTCCCACATGAGGAAGCGTCCGTTTGACACATCCTCTTCTTCATCGTCGCGAACTATTATACCCATGTTTTCGCCGCCTTCTGAAGAAGCATTATGAACTTCAGCCAATGCATTATATGCACTGCGCACTGTGGAAAATCCTACACATGCTATTAAAACTACGACTGCGACAAGAATTTTGACTATCAGCTTTTTCTTGCGAGTCAGCAGCCAATATATATAGCAGGGAATAAGCGCAATGATAAGCGTCAGTTGTGCGGTTCTTGAATAGCCGTATCCTATATACAAATACTGGAGCAGCATATTTGCATAGAGTAAAAGGCGCACCCATATCTTGGTTTCGTGGCGCATAAGATAAAATGCCGCGAGCAGAATTGATACAACCGACAGCACTCCGCCGTAATTCGGATCCGTATAAAGTCCCCATAATCTGCCGTAATTCATGCCGAGATAGATGTTGGGGGAGCGGAAAGAATTCCAGACAAAAATCATCGTGCAGATGCTGCCTACTGCCTGAAATGCCGAATAGCCGAGAACGATCTTTACCATCCAATCAGCAGTGCGGCTTTCGCATGCGGCATCGCGCTTTTTATCTATTATTCCGGCAGGATATACGATAAGCAGGCACAGTCCGAGCCATACAAGCGCTTTGAGATTTTCAATCCATCCGTACTGTGCATTTACGCAGGTAGTAATTGTATAGCTGACAAAAAACAAAGCGCATATAGGTAAAAGCGGAATATCTTTTAACGGAAAATAATCCTTCCATGAAAGAAGCAGACGCGCTGCGCAAAAAATCAAAACCACGACCGCAAATACGGTAATGAATGTGGTCTGCGCAGTCAAGCTGTTAAAAGATAAAGCAGCCAAAAGAAAATATATTATCGGGAAGCAGAATCTTAATACTTCCGCCGCTTTTTTAATTGTCAATTTGGGACATGTCATATCTCTTAATATCCATTTCTTTAAAGTACACTGCGTATCCCAGTGCCAACCAGAAGATAACAAAATAGAAATTCATCTGGTACAAAATGCGTGTTTCCATAATGTCGCACAGTAACATAAATAATACAACCGAAAGCGCTGCCACACCCTTAGGGCTAAATGGTATTTTCTTTTTCCGTGCGTCGGCAAAAAGCTTGATTTGCCTGAAGGCAAAAAATGCAAGCGGCAGCACGCCCAAGATGCCATATGCTACAAGCGTTGTTATATACACATTGTGAAGGCCGCCTCCCTCAATCGCCCAAGCAAAAGATGTATCCGGATTTTGGGCAATAACTTCGTCGCGTATTGCTTCACTTGTTACTCCGAATACAGGATGATTGGCAAATACTTTTAAGCCGGTATCCCATATGCTAAGCCTTCCGGTAAGGAAGTTATCGAGATCTTCATGTATTTCTGCACCGGCAGGAAGTGTTAGCACATCACTATCAGAAGCTGTTTTTACCGAACTGAGTACATATGCATCTAATCCTTCTGAGCAGTCCATAGCGATATACTCTTCACAGCCTTCGAATACATTAAGATTTCCGAAGTTAAAATAAATCGTTCCCTGAATAGCATTTATCACAAAAAATGCGGAAAATGATAACAAAACCGTCGCAAGCATAACCGCGAATGCGGACAGCAGTTTCTTGATTCTATTTGCAGCAGTAACCGCATATGCGATGAATCCGAGTGTTATCACAAGTGCGGCAAGCGCGGTACGTGATCCGCTTGCAGACAGACACATTGTCGCAATAAATATATCAGCAATGCATAATACTTTGAAACCTGTTCCTGTTTTGGCCGCTTTTTCGAATATCAGAAAAATCAGAGCGATAATAATTGACAGTGAATATAACGCTCCGCCTACATTTGCGTTGAATAGGCCACCGAGATCTCCGTCAATAAGGCCTACATAACCTATGCCCGAAAAATCAGCGAAATAATAGCGATAACTGAATCCGAGAATATAAGTTGCAAAACATATCGCTGTTATCGTAAACAAGAGGACAAGCAGCCATTTCGCCACCAGTATCATTTCACGTTTTACGAGGTCCTCGTCTTCATCCAATGCTCCTGCATAAAATGTCAGAAAGCCTACCGCCATGTAAGCAATTGACTTGATATTGGCCGAAAGATATTCACCGCCGTTTATCAAAGCTGATACGGCGCATATCGCCGCAAAGGCAAGCAGCACGAATATATCACGCATCTTAAATACATTGCGCTTTTTTATAAAATCATAGGCAATAATTGCGATGCCCCATATAAGCAATATTTTAATAAAGGGAGAAAGCAACATATGCATGTAATGCACGCAGCAAAGCAGCAGCGTGGTTATCGCCGTACATTTGTATATCGTATGTCGCTTAAACATTTCTTTAAATGTCATCTTTTCTTCCTTCAAGACATCTTGCCCGTGCTTTTATATATCCGAGTGCCAAAAAGAACAGTGCACCGAAAAAGCTTGCTCTGAATAAAACTCTTGTCTCGGCTATTTCCATTACCAGAATTACCAAAACCAAAAGTGCGGCAACTATGCTGTCCTTGTCCGGATTCTTAAATAACTTGCGGCATGCTACATAGTTATACACGGAAAAAGCCGTCAGCGTAGCTGCGCCGAGTATTCCGGAAGCCACCAGAACATTAACGTAAAGTGAATGAAGTCCTCCGCCTTCCCAGCTGAGAAGTTCAGGCAGATAAAGCATATCCACTATCCCCTCATTGCCAACGCCGAAAAGCGGGTGTTCGGCAAAGACGCGCAGCCCTTCTTTCCATATTGATATGCGTCCGGTAAATATCCCGTCGAGCAGATCAAAAGCAGGCTGACCGATAATTAAAAATGTCAGAGCGCCGCCTACTGCAACGCCACAGCATATCACAAATAATATTCTTTCAAACTTTTTATATCCGTCGCCAAGCTTTGTAACATACTGCGGAAGCAATACTATTACTCCGATAATTAACGTTACAACTACCGCTGCTATCGATGTGCGCGAATATGCCAATGCGCTGCAGACTGCTCCGAGCAAAATCGAAACCACTGCAAAAACTTTCATGAATGCCCCGCATTTTCCGCACACTAATATCCCGGCGGCAAGCAGTATCATAATCGCATAAAGCGCTCCGCCCGTATTGAAATATACAAGTCCGCACATACGGCCGTCCAATTCGCCGATAAAACCAAGTACTCCGTCAGAAGTCTCATACACATAACTGTCTGCGGCGAGATATGTTATGAGGCATGTCAGGGACATAGCAAATAGCATAATAAGCGTTATGCGCGCCAGCATTTGCCCTCCTGCGATTACATCCTCTTCGTCGCCTTCATTAGAATACAGCGTCAGCGCAAACAGTCCCATATATGCAAGACCCTTGATATTACGCACGAAGTATCCATCGGCATTTACTGCACAGGTAATCCAGTAGATGGCCAAAAAGCCGATAAATATCCATAACGATTTGTCACGCCAGATTCTTTTTCCTTTAATAAAATCGTATACAAGAATTCCGGCACCGTATATGAAAAAGAATTTCAAATATGGCGACAAAAGTTCATGCATATATCCTATCGTGCATAGCAGCAGCACAAAAAGGAGCAGCGCCTTATATATGATATGCTGTTTGATTACTACTGAATCTTTCATTTTCCAAGTGCTTTCAAAAGAGTAAATTTCTTTTTATAAATCAGCTCGGCGAGTATCCGCTTCTTAAATGGCTCATTAACGAAATACTTATTTTTTTTGAATTCCGGAAATGTGCTTTTCACATAGCAGGCGCAGCGTCCGGCTAAGTCCGTGCGATTGCAAGCGAGAAATCTTTTGCCTCCGGATATCAGCAAATGCTCGCATGCAAGAAATTCCGCTTCGTCTGGGAAATCTTTTTTCAGAGCATTTACCACCGTATCAGTAACCGCAAATATATCTTCAAAATGTTCGTTGTATCCTTCGGTGCGCATTACCGATCCGCTGCTTTGTACATAGCATACAAGCGGCTTATCAATATAAGTGATGCTCTTTGCTCTGCTCATCAATATAGGTAGTGTTCCGAAGTCTTCATACCACATGCCTTTCGGAAAGCCGCCTTCTAAGCTGTCGTAGATTTCTTTTTTTATCAAATGATTCCATGGGCAGGGCTTTGATAATATCGCAAGCTCCTTCGATATGTGTCCCGGGCGTATTCCATGAAGTCCGTCGCGAAAGCTCGGAAAGTCCTCGCGCCCTCCGTCTTCATATTCACAGACAGCATTATAGATGAGAACATCTGCATCACCTACCGCATCTTTCATTTCGGAAAGGGCTCCCGCGAGATAATAGTCATCGCTGTCAAGGTAAGTAATATAATCTCCGCCTGCTGCGGCAAGGCCGGCATTTCGAGCGGCAGCAACTCCCGCATGCGGTCCGCAGACTACTTTTAACTTGTCCGGATACGCCTGTTTGCATTTTTCCAGTATTGCAGGAGTTTTATCTGCAGAGCCGTCATCGACAACCACTATTTCATAATCATCGCAATTTTGAGAAAGAGCACTCATAATACAGCGCTCTACGGTTTTTTCACGATTGTATGCCGTAATAATTACACTTATCATCTTGATTTCCTGCGTTCAAAAAATGACGGTGAAATTCGTCTTGCCATATTAAGTGCCCAGCCGATAAATAGGCATATGGATACATTCTTTTTTCTGAGACCGAAATACATGGGTCTGAGAGCGAAATTATTCGGCCACGCATAAGGTATCAATTCCTCATATAATTTTGAACAAAATATACGCTGAAGTAATAATTTACGCTGTGGCTTATGCAGCGCCGCTGCGGGTCTGTAAGTTCTTTCTATCGCCGATGCCGCATAGCGGACATATAGATCTCCCAATCTGCGTAAAGTCTTTTCGTTGCAGTTGCCCCACTTTTTCTGTTGCTTTAAAAGTGCCGCCACGCGCTTCATAGCCAGTGTGTAGTAATCGGCAAGTTCTCTGTGAGTTAAACTCCGTTCATGCTTGCGATAATGAGTTCCGGCAAAACTCAAAATTTCCATTGATGATACATCATTGAAGAACTCAATATTGTACATCTCGTCTTCATTAAACAGCTGCTCCGGTATTGCGATTTTCTTGGCAAGCTCGGCTTTATATGCTTTATTCCAAAGATATCCATATAAGGATGCTTCCTCAAGATCCATTACTTTCTCTCTGATGCTCTTTGGATTATTTAAGCTTGCCTTTTCGGGAATCATCTCTCGGATAAATACGATTTGTCCGTCACTTTTCAGGTTTTCTTCTACATTTCCCCAAATAATTACATCGGGGGATGACGAAGCTTTTGCGTATACTTTCTTCAGCAGGTCCGGGCTATATGCGTCATCGGAGTCAAGGAATAAAATGTATTTGCCCAGGGCTTCTTCTATACCTTTATTTCTGGCTACGGCGGCTCCGTTATTTTCGGCAAGCGCAAGCACGCGGATTCGCCCATCTTCTTCTGACAGCTTATGCGCCAGTGCGAAGCTCCAGTCGGAAGATGCATCATCCACTATTAAAATCTCAAAATCCGAAAAGCTCTGTTCCTGCACTGATTTCACCGCGCCTTCTAGAGTCTTTTCGGAATTATAACTGGGAATAATAATACTGAAAAAAGGATTCATATTATCTGTTTGCTTTTAATGTGGCAAAAAGTTTTACATTGCCGGTCTTAACTTTCGTTATTACTTTGGCCTCAAGTAATGAAAGTCGCACAGAACCCATACGTACCGGGATAAGCATGATTTTCATATAACCCGAGCGAGGCTTTGCAAACGAAAGAGCTTCTTTTACTCTGGGATTGGCAAACATTTCTTTTACTTTTGCACGTTTTTCCTGCTCATTAAGATCACATTTCGGATCGGTGAGATTTTCAAGACAGCCGATAAACCTCTCTATGTAGCGGCGTGCCAACATTTCACGGCTTGACGCGTCATCAATCTTCCATTCTGCGTAAAGCTCGCGCAGCATTTCATCCTCCTGCTCGCGCTTTTCATATAAGCCTTTTCTGTATGATGCCGTCTCTGACTCCGCACGTTTCTTGATGAAATGATAATACATCGCGGAAGTAACGACTACGCGCTCGATATTTCTTATTCCTTCTACGGTAAAAGGAAAATCGTCCCAGAATGTATTCGGATATCTTACATGGTTCTTTTCAATATGCTCACGCAGCCACAGTTTGTTCCAAGGGGTGTAGAGCAGATTATCATCAAAAAATGCGTATGCAGCTTTGCGGAAGTTCTCCGCTCCCTCGTATACTCCGTCCGGCTTAGTGTGATGCTCCGTATAGTATTCGGTTTCGGAATAGTAGATGTCCGTGTAGTAACCTGCAACTACGAGCTGAGCACTGTGCTTCTCTGCAAGCTCTACCATATCGGCGAGCATCGTAGGCTCTGCCCAATCATCAGAGTCTGCAAAATAGTAATATTTGCCGACGGCCTTTTCCATAGCAAAATTTCTTGCGGCGGGCGCGCCTTGGTTTTCCTGATGAAATACCTTGATTCTGCCATCGCGTTTTGCATAATCTTCGCAAATATCACCGCTTTTATCGGGGGTGCCGTCATCAACTATGAGAAGCTCATAATCCGTAAATGTCTGATTAAGTAAGCTTTCTATAGCTCTGCCTACGTAATCTTCAACTTTGTAAACCGGCATTATGATGGATATCATCGGGGCGCTCTTCATCTCACTTCTCCTGAATCTTTTACTTCTTCCTGTGCTTGTCCGATCTGTTGTTCGAGCTTTTCTTCATCGCTCGCGGAATAGCTTTCCGTACTCCTGTCGGGAGTTAATAAAACCGAAATTGTCTGACAGAAAATTTTGAAATCATTCCACAGACTGAAGGTCTGCATATAAGTCAAATCCATCATAAGCTTATCGTAAGCTTTGGTGTTGTATTTTCCGTAGATTTGCGCATATCCTGTTATGCCGCCCTTCATACGGTATCTGTATACATAATCGGGTAAATCCATTGTGCTGAGATATACGCGGCTCGCCATCTCTGCACGAGGTCCGACTATACTCATATCGCCCTTTATTACATTTACCAGCTGAGGAAGCTCGTCTATGCGATATTTGCGGATAACGCGTCCGACCTTAGTTATACGGTCATCGTCATCTACTACCATGCTCTCATCTGCGCTGATACGCATTGAACGGAATTTATACATGGTAAATATGCGCTGCCCGATCGTTACGCGATTCTGTTTGAATATAACCTCTCCGCCGTCCTCTATCCAGATACAAACGGCTGTAATAAGCATAATGGGTGAAGTAACAATCAGGCCAAATGTGGAAATTATTATGTCAAAAAGGCGCTTCGCGATGCGCTGGCCCATAGTAATCTGTTTTGTGCCGGACTTTACATAAGATCTATCGTCAATCTGGAAGGCTGCGGATGTCATATTGAGAAGTTCCGTTACTCCCATTGAGCGATGATAACTCTTACGCTTCGTGAAGCAATAATACATCATATCCGCTGTTTGTTGCGGGGTGCCTCCCGCAGAAAAAATCGTGTCGGCAGATTCGATTTTTTCGTATAATTCCGGGCTGCTCCATTTCAATGATTTGCACAACTGATATTGCTTGGAATATTTTGCGATATCCTTTGCAACGGCTCTTGCTTGCTCGACATCGTCCGCAATGATAACGCATTTTTCAGGCGGAGTAACGGCAAAATAAAGCGCATTGCCACCATATGTGAATGCCAGTATCAAAAGATACTGCACTATCATAATCACAATCAGTCTGAGAATGTCCCATCCGAAATACGGGTAGAGTTTATTGCCCGTGGTTTCGTTAATATTCATTATTACCAGCATTACAAATGCCAGTATATCTGTGATAACTGAGCATACCGTCAATGATAAAACTATCGGACGGCTTTTGCGTACACCGATGTCAAATATTCCGTATATACGCGAAAGCAGCAGTTTCATTGATATGTATGTGAGTCCCGTTACTGCTGCAGTTCTGGAGATTCGTAACAGCCAGGGGTTATGTTTAGATAGTATAAGCAAAAAAACGGCAAGCAGTAGCACTTCAAGGAAGATGCGTACTGCAAATACCAATGTTGTTCTGCTTTTATACAGGAAGTCTTTCATAATATAAGCGGTTGTTCCTTATTGCGGCGGCCAGAACTCAAAGGTTGGTTCCGTAGGTAGTGGATCACCCGATCCCATGGTTATTATTTCGTGCGAAGCCTGATATTCGTCTTGTGCGAATTTTATCGTCTCAACCAGATTTCCGTTCTCATATACTTTCTTTACAAGATACGATACGCATTCATCATGGTTGCTTCCCTTGGTGCTTACTATCACACCGAGAGGCTGCGTAGGATCTTCGATAATCTGTGAGGTAGATTCAATTCTCTTTACGATTACATTCTCATATGTAACCTTGTGTGTGGCCGGACGGTATTCTTTTCCGTAAAATGTTACCTTCAGAGTTTCACCGTTCGCGCTTGTCGCGATATATATCGGGTTACCGGTATTATTTGTAAATACAAGGTCCTTGAATCCCCATGAAATAGCCGCGTCAAATGAAGGCTCTACATAGCTTACAAGCATTGAGTGCTGAGAGCGCTTATCAATCTGAAGTTCTGCTCTTAATGCTGCATTGTAAACAGTACTTGCAACCTGACATACGCCGCCGCCGTAAGCCTCTACAGACTCGCCGCTCAGGTATTCTGTAGCGAGCATGTAACCGTTCTCCGGAGTACGCTCTTTCATGTTATCGCTGACCGAAAAGCTCTCTCCCGGCATAATAACCGCACCGTTTAAGTTGCCGCTTCCGACTTTCAAATTATTTTTTCGGTTGTCATTGCTCCTGACATAATCCGTTGAAAATGATCCGAGTTCATCATGTATGCATTCAAGGTCAGCCGTCTTGATGCGCGGTTCTGTTACCATTGCTACTGCTTCTACCTGAAGATTCGGCTGCAGGTTCATAGCTATATTTGTTTTTATTGCTTCTATTGTCTGCGAAATGTCTGTCGCCAGGCCCGTTACAGACGGGGTAATTACAAAATCACCGTTGCTGCGTGTTATAGTTGCATCTTTGGCAGGGCTGTCCTTGGCCGCGATGTCATTTGTCACAAATGAATTAAGTGCGTTTTCATCAATTGTGTAAGGTACATTTATTAATACTTTGTCTTTCTTGAGATCTGCAAGCTGCTTGTATCTCTCCATAAGCAGTCCGTATTTGCCCAAGAATGCCGCCTGGTTAACTGCGTTCGATGCATCATATTCAAATCCGATCTGCTGGAATGTTGTGGTGAAGTTAAGATCGCCTGCTGTTACGGTCAGTGCTGAGTTCTTGACGCTTTCAAAGTAGCCGTCAAGCGTTGCCTTGGCTGCTGACGGATGCATGCCGCCGAGACTGATATTGCCGCAATATATTCCTTCGGCTATCACCATGCTGTCATCTATTACTACTCCATCCGGAAGGATGAAGTCTACAGGCTGCGGTGTTTCTTTCTGTGCATCGGTTTGCGTCTGTGTAATATCTTTTCCTATGTCCAATCCGGGTATTGTTGCATATGTTATTGCCGGCATTGCAAATGCCGTTAGTAGCAGTGTTGTTGTTATTGTTAATAACAATTTTTTCTTCATTTTTTCTCCTTAAGGCAATGAGAATTAGAAGGTTTTGCATTTTCCCTTCTTTGCTCAGCCCCCGTGCAGAAAGATTATACCCTTTTTGCGATTTTTTAGCAAGTTTTTATATCGCTCCGCCTCCCGCACTTAGGAACGCTCGCGTCTGCGCATCTTATATTCGCGGCACATTTGTATAACCGCGCCGCCTCCTGCGTTCGGCTCCCGCAGACTCCGCTCCTAACTCACCGCAAGGTCGAAACGCTTACTCGTTTCCTGAACTGCCGGTTCAGACAACTCGCTGCGCTGCGCCCCGCCGCCGCAGCTCGCGGCGCTAAAGCCATTTGGCTCATGCTGGGCGGCACATTTAGCATAAGGCAAACATTGGAGCAGGGCCGTAGGCGAGTCGAGCCTAGCCGCCCGAGCGGAGAGCTCCCGTTTCGGTGGGAGTCGGAGCGAGTGGCGTAATAGGCGGCGAAGACGAGGTAGGCATCGTGACACGTTTGCCGTTGCTAATGTGCCGATATATTAAAGTGTGGGGAAGATGCGCATAGCGCGAGCAAGACGGCGTGTTTTATTTTAAACAGATTTAGTGTATAATTCGGGATATGAAAAAGAACACAGCACAGATAGCAAGAGGCGGAGTAATAGCCGCTGCATATATACTGCTCACACTCCTGTCGGCAGCCCTCGGGCTCTCCTCAGGAGTACTACAAGTACGCATCTCAGAAGCACTCTGCATCCTGCCCTGCTACACCGGCGCCGCAATCCCCGGCCTGTTCATAGGCTGCATACTTGCTAACCTACTCACCGGCGCAAATATAATAGACATAATCTTCGGCTCGGTAGCAACACTCATCGGAGCAGCCGGCACATATATAATGAGGAAGCACCGCTACGTAGCAGTGCTCCCTCCTATTATGGCAAATACAATAATAATTCCTATTATATTCACCTACGCCTACAACATAGCAGGCAGTTATTTATACTTTGCTCTGACGGTATTTATAGGAGAACTAATCTCCTGCGGCGTCCTCGGCCAGCTCCTATATAGCCTGCTCGCAAAACGCAAAGACTTGTTTTAGAAATGCAGGTATGAAGCCTTCAGGATACCGTCAATCTGACTGATCTTCTCGCAGATATCTCTTGGAACTACTCTATCAACACTGATGAACGACTCCGCATAACCCTTGGTCTTATTGCTGCTGCACTGCATCGCAGTAATATTAATGCCGCAATCGCCAAGCAGCGTACCCATCTTGCCGATGATACCGGGCACATCCGCATTAAGAATAGCAATAACATTTTCGGTCGGCTCGAAATCCATCTTGTAGCCCATGAAATCAATAATTCTGACTTCGGCTTTATCAAAAGCAGTACCGGAAATGGTAACGTTTTTATCATCCGCGATAAACTTAACCGAAATCTTGCTGGAATACTTGTCAATTTTATTACTCTTAAGCTCAGTAATACCGATATTCATCTGTTCTAAGATCATCTCGGCATTGACATAGTTGACAGTGCTGTCGCAGACAGGTGTAAGAAAACCTTTGATAACTGAAAGAGTGATAAGCCCTGTGTCTTCTTTCGCAATCTCACCGCTGTATGTAACGATAATACTCTTAACCGGATCTTTTGACATCTGATAATAGATTGCACCAAGTGACTCGGCAAGATGCAGGTAAGGACGAATCTCTTCAATATCCGCTCCCATTCCGTGAGGCATATTTACGGCAGGAACAATCTCTCCGCGCAGCGCCTGCCCGATATATTTGCAGACTTCTATGCCGACATTGAAACTAGCCTCGCTGGTAGACGCGCCGAGATGAGGCGTAATAGCAATATTATCAAGTGTGAGAAGCGGATTCTCGTAATCCTGCTCCTCAGGGGGCATGTTATAATTTGGCTCAGGGCTGAGCACGTCAAGACCGGCAAATGCAACCTTGCCGCTTACAAGTCCGTCATATAAAGCCTTCTCATCTACAAGTCCGCCGCGAGCGGCATTTACGATGCGGACGCCGTCCTTGCAGAGTGCAATCTCCTTCGCACCTATGATTCCTATAGTCTCCTGGGTCTTAGGTGTATGAATCGTAATGAGATCTGCTACGCTAAGCAGACCGGAAAGCTCCGGACATTTCGTAACTCCGAGCAGTTCAAAGCGCTCATCGGCTATATACGGATCATATGCAACTACTTTCATGCCGCTGCCCTGCAGCTTTCTCGCCACTATCGCGCCGATACGTCCGAGGCCGATGATTCCGACTGTCTTTCCTTCCAGCTCCTGCCCCACAAACTGACCGCGGCGGAAATCATGATTTTTACCGGCATTTACAGCTTTGGTAAAATTGCGAAAGCAGTTGTATGCGTGAGCTACAGCAAGCTCGGCAGCTGCCATCGAATTTCCTTCGGGAGTATTTACTGCAACGATTCCGCGCCTGGTACATGCGGCGAGGTCGATGTTATCAACACCATTTCCTGCGCGGCCGACAACTTTTAAATTTGCAGCGTGCGAAATCAGTTCGGCATCAACCTTAGTTGTGCTGCGAATAATCAGCGCATCATAATCGGAAATGATGTCAAGAAGCTCCTCCCGGCTGATGCCTACAGCGTAGTTTACCTCATATCCTTCTGCGCGCAGATTATCAATACCTGCCTGCCCTATTGATTCAGATATTAAAACTTTCATATCTTGTCCTATCAAAAATGTTATTTACAAACTTCAAATTCATTTTTCATTTTAATGTTTACTCCGCGATAATTCAAGTATAGAATACACTTGAAGGTATTATTATGCGACTTGAACGCAAAGTGAAAATTAACGCCAAGAGTCGTATGTGATATAATGCAGTCAAATGAGCGGAAAGGATTTTCCTATGATTAAAGTACTCGTAGTAGTTGATATGCAAAATGATTTCGTGGACGGTGCGCTCGGTTCAAAAGAAGCGCAGAGCATAGTTCCCGCAGTTGCTGAAAAAATCAAAGCATTTGACGGTGACGAACTCTTCGTTACCTATGATACTCATTTTGATAACTATATGCAGACACTTGAGGGACAGAAGCTTCCCATCCCTCACTGCATAGATGATACAGAGGGCCATGAACTCTGCCCTGCCGTAAGAGAAGCACTTAATGGCAAACGTTACACGGATGTCATCAAGGCCGGCTTCGGATCTTTCAGTATGTCACGTTCATTGAAGGATAAATATCCCGGCGAAGAAATTGAAGTCGAGATGGTCGGTCTGTGCACAGATGTATGCGTTGTCTCAAATGCAATCATCATGCGTGCCGGCTTCCCGAATGCCCGCATCACCGTAGATGCCCGCTGCTGCGCCGGCATTACCCCCGAAGGTCACAAGGCTGCGCTCGATACCATGCGCAGCTGCCAGATAGATATAATCGGAGAATAATATGTTTAACGCTGAAAAAGTCAAAAATGAATGTGTTGCCTGGATACGCGATTTCTTTGAACGCACAGGTCCGGACTGTAACGCAGTAGTCGGAATATCCGGAGGCAAAGACAGCTCGGTAGTCGCCGCTTTATGCGTAGAGGCGCTGGGGGCCGACCGAGTTATCGGAGTGCTTATGCCTTGCGGTGAGCAAGCTGATATAGATATGGCCGAGCTCCTTGTCAAGCACCTCGGCATCCGCCACTATGTGGTAAATATCAAAGACGCCGTGGATGCTCTGACAGATGGCATACCTTTTGAGCTCTCATACCAGAGCAGAACCAATCTTCCGCCCCGTATCCGCATGTCCACGCTCTACGCAATCTCTCAGAGCAATAACGGCCGCGTGGCAAATACCTGCAACCTCTCCGAAGACTGGGTCGGATACTCGACCAGATATGGTGATTCAGTAGGTGACTTCAGTCCCTGTTCGCACCTCACCGTCGCAGAAGTGAAAGAAATCGGAAGATTCCTTGGCCTGCCCGCTGTGCTCGTAGATAAGGTTCCGATTGACGGACTCTCGGGTAAGAGCGATGAAGAAAACCTCGGCTTCACTTATGAAGTACTCGACAGATACATCAGGACCGGCGAGATAGATGACCCGGATGCCAAGGACCTTATAGATAAAAAGCATAAGCAGAATCTGTTTAAGCTTGAGCTTATGCCTTCATTTAACCCGGACTTAGATTAACATGACACATCCTTACAAACTCGGCATTATGGTCGGGCGCTTTCAGACAATTCATTCAGGTCACGAGCTCATGATAAATAAAGCGATTGAGCTCTGTGATAAGGTTGGTCTGTTTGTCGGATCCTCTCAAGAGTCGCGCACCGAAAAAAATCCTTTTACATATGAAGAACGCTTCGATATGTTAAAAATGCTCTTCGGCGATAAGGTTGAGATATATCCTCTTCCCGATATAGGCGTGGGCAATAACACTCGCTGGGGCGCATATGTGCTGGAAAATGTGCGTGAACGTTTCGGCACTAATCCGGACCTTTTGGTATCCGGCAAAGAAGCGCGTCGCATTGATTGGTTCGATGACGACGAGCTAAATATTTCCGAGTTATACATTCCGAAAACAATAGATATATCCGGAACTGATATGAGAAATCATTTCCTTGCGGATGACGTTGCCGCGTGGCAGACTTACACCAGTCCTAAGCTGTGGCCGCTGTACAAAAAGCTCCGCGAGATAGTAATCTCCTCACAAGGGCAGTCGCATACAAGCAGTATATAAGAGGCATATCATGAAATTTGAACCGATTGTAACATCACTACTTGACACCGACCTGTACAAGTTCAATATGGATCAGGTCATCTTCCACAAACACACCGATTTATGCGGTGAGTATTATTTCAAATGCCGCAACGAGGGCATTAAATTCACACCCGACATGCTCGCTGAAATCAATGCCCAGATAGACCACCTGTGCTCTCTGAAATTTACCCCTGATGAGCTCGACTATCTGCGTTCAATCAGATTTATCAAAAATGACTATGTGGAATTTTTGAAGCTCTGGCATCCGCTGCGCGAATATGTCAAAACTTCCTTAAGCAGCGACGGCGAACTTTCCGTAGTAGTGTCCGGACCGCTCTTTTCCGCGATGCAGTTCGAGATACATTTGCTCGAAATTGTAAATGAAGTATATTTCCGCACGAAATATGATTACGATGAGCTTATGGTGTCGGCGAGACAGCGCCTTGATCAGAAAATAAAAGAGTTCAATTCAGGCAAATACACTTTTTCATTTGCAGAGTTCGGCTGCCGCAGAAGACTCTCCCGCGAATGGGAAGATGAGGTAGTGCGGCGTTTTGCATTTGAGACGAAAAACTGCGTCGGCACTTCAAATATGATGCTCGCCAAAAAATACAATCTTACACCTATAGGAACTTATGCTCATGAATTTGTTCAGATGTATCAGGGTATTGATTCCATACCGCTCGCTTATACAAATCATTTCGCACTTGAAGACTGGTACGATGAATATAAGGGCGATAACGGAACCGCTCTTACCGATACTATAACGACTGATCTGTTCCTGCTGGATTTCAACCGCGCCATGGTAAATAACTACTCCGGTGTGCGTCACGACAGCGGCGACCCCTTCGAATGGGGCGAAAAGATGATTGCGCATTATAAGAAATACGGCGTGGATCCGAGAACTAAGACTCTTCTTTTCAGTGACGGACTGGATTTTGATTATGCGCAAAGGATATATGATTACTTCAAGGACCGTGCTAAGGTTTCCTTCGGCATCGGTACTTACTGCTCAAATGATACCTGCGAGGAGTCTTTGAATATTGTTATTAAACTGCAATATGTAAACGGCCGTCCGGTAGCAAAGCTCTCTGATGCACCCGGCAAAGCTATGTGCCAGGACGTTGAGTATCTCGAGTATTTAAAGCGCTCCGTAGACTTCCGTCTGGCCAGAGAAAAGGAGAGGTGATTACCTCTCCGTCTCATAACCGTATGTAAGAATTCTGGATGTCAGCTCCGGGAATGATATTCCGGCAGCGCGTCCCGAATCCGGAACCAGGCTCATGGAAGTCATGCCCGGTGAGGTATTAATCTCCAGAACCATAGGGCCGTATTTCTTATCAACTATCATATCAACACGGGATATTCCCGTACATCCGAGCGCGCGATAAGCGCGCTTTGCTATTTTCTTAGCTGCTACGCGGTCCTCTTCGCTTATGCGAGCGGGTATAATGTGATGGCACATTCCTTCGGTATATTTCGACTGATAATCATAAAACTCATTTTCAGATGTGATTTCTATTTCGGGAAGTACGGTGAGCTCATCATTTCCGATAATCGGGACCGTAATCTCCGTGCCGTCAAGGAACTGTTCTGCCAGGATGTCTTCTCCGTATTTGAAAACCTCTGCCGCGGCTTCTTCGAATTCCTTCTCGTCGTGAACTATAACAACGCCGATGCTTGAACCCTGGCTGGGTGCCTTAAGTACCATGGGAAATCCGAGTTCACTTTTGATTCTCTCTAAAAGAGCCGGACGATCAGAAGGGCGTACATTCTGTTTTGCAATATACCTTGCTGTCGGAATCTCTGCTGCAGTGAGTACCTGCTTAGTGAATATCTTGTTGAGACATACGGCACTTGATGCCACGCCGGGGCCGGTGTAGGGAATTCCCGCCCAGTCCAGCATACCTTGAATCTTGCCGTCTTCACCGCCTTCACCGTGAAGAGCTATGTATACCATATCGGGCTTCGCCGAAAGAAGCTCGCTGAAATTGTCGACAGTGATGTCAAATAATGTAACATCTGTATAGCCGTATTCGCGCAGCGCCTCGGCTACTGCTGCACCGCTTTTTAACGAGATTTCTCTCTCAGTAGATATACCGCCATACACTACATATACTTTCGCAGATAGGTCCATAATATGCCTCCGATAACGGTTTTCATTATAGCAGATTTATGTTTTTTCTCAAATCATTTTTGACAAAATCCCGTCGCAATTGTGTATTAATATAATTAAGTGTTTTCCTAATTTTCTTAACTAATTGAAGCCGCCAATTAATAAGATTTACAAAAGCAAGCGTTTGTGCTAATATGATTGATATTTTTAATCAAGGTGATAAAAGAGGTGTATGTAATGTCTTATGTTGATGAAGTTTTGGAAGTTGTAAAGACAAAAGATGCCAGCGAGCCTGAATTTATTCAGACCGTTACGGAAATCTTGGATTCACTCCGCCCGCTTATTGATGCGCATGAAGAAACCTACCGCAAGGTTGCTCTTCTTGAGCGCCTTGTTGAGCCTGAAAAAATCGTTACTTTCCGCATTCCGTGGGAAGATGATGCCGGACACATTCATGTTAACCGCGGCTGGAAAATTCAGTTCAGCAGCGCAATCGGTCCGTACAAGGGCGGTATCCGTTTTTCTCCTTCAGTAGATCTCGGAACGCTCAAGTTCCTGTCCTTTGAGCAGATGTTCAAGAACTCTCTCACCGGTCTTCCCATCGGAGGTGGTAAGGGCGGCGCCGACTTCGATCCTCAGGGAAAATCTGATACGGAGCTTATGCGTTTCTGTCAGTCATTTATGACTAACCTCTATCATTATATCGGGGCAAATATGGACTGTCCTGCCGGCGATCTCGGCTGCGGCACCAAAGAGCTCGGATATATGTTCGGTCAGTACAAGCGCCTTATCAATACTTATGAATCAGGTGTCCTCTCCGGCAAGCCTATCGCATCAGGCGGTATTGTCGGCCGTGACACTGCAACCGGATACGGTGCGCTCTATTTCACAGAAGAGCTTCTTAATGATCTCGGCGAGTCCGTCTCCGGCAAGACCTTCGCTCTCTCCGGTTTTGGTAATGTTGCCTGGGGCTGCGCTAAGAAAATCGATGCTATGGGCGGCAAGGTACTTACCATCTCGGGTCCCGACGGATATGTCTACGATCCTGACGGTATTACGGGCGATAAGATTGACTATCTGCTTGAGATGCGTGATTCCCGTCGCAACCGCGCGAAGGACTATGCTGATAAATACGGCGTTTCTTTCTTCCCCGAGACTAAGCCCTGGGGCCGCGTAAAAGCTGATATCTATATGCCTTGTGCCGTCCAGAATGATATTCATCTTGAAGATGCGAAGCGTATCGTGCGCGAAGGCACCTGCAAGGTTCTCGTAGAAGTCGCAAATATGCCTACCACCCCGAATGCAATCTCTTATCTGCGTGAGCAGGGCATCGTAATTGCTCCTTATAAGGCTGTTAACTGCGGCGGTGTTGCAGTATCTGCTATGGAGATGGCTCAGAATGCAGAAAAGCTCTGCTGGAGCGCTGAAGACGTTGACAACAAGCTTCATCCTATCATGAAGAATGTCTATAAGAATGTTAACGAAGCTGCTGCTAAATACGGCAAGCCCGGCGACTTAATTGCCGGTGCGAATCTGGCCGCTGCCGAGAAAATCTTTGCGGCCATGGTTGAGCAGGGCGTGTGCTGATCAGCCCTGATAGACTTTAATATATCCTTCCGCCATCACTTCGGAAGAAAAACGGCGGGATTTTTCAAGAGCGGATTTTGCGCAGGCTGCGCGAAGTTCGCTTTTTTCTATACATTCATTTATTTTGTCAGCTATTGACTGTGCATTTGTTCCGCAGATGAATCCGGTCTCGCCGGAAGTAATCAGCTCCGGCACTCCCCCGACTGCGCTCGCAATTATCGGAAGGCCGCTGCCCATTGCCTCAATAAGCGTCATCGGCAGTCCTTCATAGGAAGACGGAAGGGCAAATATATCCGCATCGGCAAGGATGGGGTATATATTTCCGATAAGCCCGCAGAGTTTAATATACTCTGCTCCGCCTATGCGCTTTTCAAGCTCGCTCTGCAGCTCGCCTTCACCGTATATGTGAAGCACTGCTTCCGGATGCTTTTCGTGAACAAGGTGCATTGCATCGATTAAAGCAATTTGATTTTTCTGCTCTGTGAATCGCCCTATATTCAGTATAACCGGCCTGTCCGAAAGTTCAGTGCTTTCTTTTACCAGACAGCGATCAAGCGGGATACCATTGAAGACTATCGGTATTTTTTCTCCGGGTATTTTGAACATCTCGGAAGTTGTGGCTCTTACCATCTCGCTGATAGCTACCGGCTGAACCTTGCAGAATTTAAAGAAAATACGATTCAGAGAATTCCCCATTCTGGTTAGATTTTCTTCACTTGCTATGTTGTGCATCGTATGCACTTTTTTTACTTTTATAGCAAAGGAAGCCGGGATTACATATTTTGTAACATAGAGATGCGTGTGGATTACGTCGGGTTTTTCGGTGCGAATGATTTTGCGCAGCTTTTTATACATTGAAAAATCGGCGCCGGTCTTTTTATCAAGATAATATAATTTTATTCCTGCTTCTTCTATGCGCTTGCTGATTGCAGATTCGTAGCGGTACAAAGCTACTACAACAGGCTCGTGGCCTGCTTTTTTCAGCGCAGTCGCAAGATTTTCGCAGCAGGTTTCGACTCCGCCGAGTGTTAATTTTGGAAGAACTATAAGTACTTTCATTATGCTCCGATATATGCAGCGCCGATTATTCCGGCATCATTTCCGAGTTCTGCGGCAACAAGCTTTACCTGTGACTCGATGTCTCTTGCATAATTTTCTTTATATAATATCTCACGCACCGGTGCGAGAAGCTTTTCACCCTGCGCCGACATGCCTCCGCCTACGCAGATGATCTCGGGTTGGAATATATTTACGATATTGGTAAGTCCGGCCGCAAGCTCACGAGTAAAATCCGCCAGCAGCTCCTTCGCAGTTTCATCTCCGGCATCCGCTGCATCGCATATTTTTTTGGCATTGATTGCGGAAATATCTCTGCCTGCAAGCTGCATTATCATGCTGTCTTTTTTGTCACTTACGAGTGCCTGCGCTCTTCTTACAAGCGCCGATGCAGATGCATATCTTTCAAAACACCCGCTGCGGCCGCAGGAGCATTTTTCTCCGCCGGCGTGTGTTACCATATGACCTATCTCTCCGCCTGCGTAGTTGCTTCCGGCAAATAATTTTCCGCCGATGATAATTCCGCCGCCGATTCCCGTGCCGATTGTCAGAAGTATGAAATCACAACATCCCCGTCCCGCGCCGGCAATGTATTCGCCGTAAGCCGCTGCATTTGCGTCGTTCTCTATCTTGCAGGGAATATTGGTGCGCGCGCCTACCATCTGCGCAAGATTGGTATTGCGCATGTCTATATTGCAGGCAAATATTACTTCTCCCGTCTCGGGATTTACCGCGCCCGGTGCTCCGATACCGATGCCCGATACCTGCGCCATGCTTACGCCCGCTTTATCGCATACAAGCTCGCAGAGCGTGGCAATTTTTTGCGCTATTTCTTCAGCGCTTGCCGGCATATCTGTAGGAACGCTCGCGCGACCTACGATGCTGTATTTCTCATCTACGAGTCCGGCAGCTATATTGGTTCCGCCGAGATCAATACCTATTCTATACATCTTTTGCCTCCGGATATTCGGGCTCCGGTCTGAATGTGAAGCCCTGTCCTATGCCCTTAAATAGTGCGGCAAATCTCTTTTTTCGATTATCTTTCGCCTGAAAACAGATGTAGGCAAAGCTTCTTAAACATCTGTACCAGTACAGCGCAAAGCCGTACAAGCCTTCTTTACTGTATGTGCATGCCTCATTTCGGAACGCCATGCGGTATCTGTCGATTTTTGCGATGTCATCTCTTCCGATGTTGCTTCCGACGTTGCTTGTCATGGCGTGAAGTGCCTTGCTTGCGCCGACCTCGTATGAAGGGAGCTTACCGCGTACAGCGAGCCTTCTGGTGAATTCTATATCGTCATTCCATATGAAATAAGGAGCTAACGGCAAACCGTATTTTTTAATATGCGCGGTTGGAATAAGGAGTGACACGAAAGTAGACTGTAGCACGCGAATGAGTTCCAAGTCATCTGCCCCTTCAGGCACAGGAAGCTTCGGAACTTTTTTCGACCTGTTCATTATGCATTCATTTCCGTCGGTCCAGATGATGTTGCTGGCAAGATAGCCGTATTTTTCAGGTCCGCCGAGGAATGCATCTGCCTCCTTGAGAAGCAAAAGCGTATCTTCTCCGGGCAGGCAATCGTCATCCATAATCCAGGCATATTCATATCCGTGCTCGGCTGCATATTTCATACCTGCGGCAAAGCCTCCTGCTCCGCCGAGGTTAGCTCCTGTATTAAGGGCAAATATTCCTTCCCCCGTGATACCGGCAAGGTACTCGCCAGTTCCGTCAGTGCTCGCATTATTGACAATCAGAATATCGCAAGGCTGCTTTTGCGCCTTGATGCATTCTATGCATTTTTTCAAAAGTTCGAGTCTGTTATATGTAACTACAACTGCAAGAATATTTCCCATTTTTTCTCCTGACGAGTTTAGTCCTCTGGGTAAATTATAGCAGAGAAAACAGTGTTTGTCACATTGCTCTTTTATTTGTTTTGTGCTATATTACTCATATATTCATATGGAGGTCGTTATGTTTAAAACTAAATCTCTCGTATATAAAGCAATCCTCGTATTAAGTCTTATCTGCATCTTGGGCGGTATCGTTCTCAGCATTCAGGCTATCACTGATGAGAATGCCTGCACCGGTCTTCAGGTAGGCAGTCTGTTCGCACTCGGCGCACTTGTTTTTGCTGCTTACTATGTATTTGCCGGATATACCAAGGATGCCGCCGGTTTCTACAAGGTTTACACCGGAATCTGCGGCCTGTCACTTTTAGCAGCTCTCATTGATGCTATCGTTGAAGGCACTCGTGCGCTGGGTATTGCCTGCACTGCAATCGCCCTTGCTACGATAGTTGTTCTGCTTTTTGTCAAGAACCTCGGCAAGACCGTTTCACTTACTCTTTGCGTCATTCTTCTTGCGGCTTGTGCTTTTGTTCTTGTTTACTTTATCGGCGCAAATGACGGCTCTCCGATTGGCATTCTCAATATGCTTCACAGCATCGTGCTTATGATACTTGCATTCATGCAGTTCGTTATCACATTTGCGAAGTACATTGATAAGAAGGAAAGAGGAACCAACTAATCCGATTATCACTTAAGGCGCGGCCTCTGGCTGCGTCTTTTTATTTGCCACATTCCTGTAGAAAATGTATAATAATCTGCGAATGATTCGGGAGGAAAATATGAAAAAACTTTTCTCTGTTATAACTATCTGCCTGCTCGTTTTTGCGTCTGCCTGTGCGGCTGACGAAGAGGCTCTTTGGGCAAATGCAATCTATGCGGAAGATACAACTATCGGTGAGGGCGCCAGCCGGATTAAGGTTGAGGTCAAGACCGGCGACAAGGCTGTCACCGTTACTGTAAATACAAACTGCGAATACCTGGCGGCAGCTCTTCTTGAACATAATTTTATCGATGGATATGATTCCCAGTATGGCCTTTATGTTACCGCTGTCAACGGAATCGTTGCCGATTATGATAAAGACTACCATTACTGGGCTATCTATCAAAACGGTGAGATGTGCCTGACCGATGCGGATAGAGTAGCAATAAATAACGGAGATACTTTCAGCTTTGTGTACACAAAATAAAAAAGCTCTCACAGTAAAAGAGATGGCTATATTTGCCATGCTCGGGGCAGTTATGTTCTGCCTCAAGATTATCATGGAAGTATTGCCCAACATTCACCCTCTGGCGATGCTGACCATGGCTTATACTCTCGTTTACCGCAGGAAAGCTTTGATTCCGCTATATGTTTATATAATTCTGAATGGTATATTTGCCGGCTTTGCGAGCTGGTGGATTCCTTATCTTTATATCTGGACGATTCTCTGGGGAGTTACTATGCTTCTGCCTAAGAATATGTCCGTCAAGGCGCAGTACATAGTATATCCCGTCATATGTGCCCTTTCCGGCGTCACCTTCGGCGTGCTCTATGCTCCCGTGCAGGCGTTGCTGTTCGGAATGAATTTTAAGCAAATGGTTGCGTGGATTATAACAGGTTTCCCCTGGGATCTGATGCAGGCCGCCGGCAATTTCGCTCTCGGCTTTCTGATAGTGCCGATTGCAAATGTACTGAAAAAGTTGGGATAACAACTGCATTAAAAAAAGGATTGCGAGTGCAATCCTTTTTTATTTTTGGGGCAAATGTAAGAGTTACATGAATTTGTCCATCTCGCGCTCTACAAATGCTGATTTCTTTAACTTGGGATCTTTGTATACTTTTCCGCGTGTTACTACCATACTGAGATTCCTAAGTGTGCACAGGTCATCCAGAGGATTTCCTTTGCTGACTATCATATCGGCGCATTTGCCCTTGGCAATTGTTCCGGTTACATCTCCGAGGCCTACTATCTGCGCATTGCCCTTTGTTGCTGAATAAAGTGCGTAAGCATTGCTTACGTTACAATATTTATGGAAAAGCTGTACTTCGCGCCACATTCCGTCGTGTGTTATGAAAGGACAGCCGGTGTCGGTTCCGAGTCCAACGGGAATGTCATTCTCCATACAGGTTTTAGCGCAGTCAATGATGCCTTCAAATACTACGTTACCGTTGAACTGTGACAGCTCGCTCGCGTAGCTTATCTCGCGGTCAAACAGCGCATAAGGAAGTGCGGGGGAAAGTGTTGCAACAAGGCAGGCATTTTTTTCTTTGAAGAGAGCAATTATCTCATCGTCAGTCTTAGCACCGTGTTCGATGGAATCTACATCGTTCTTTAATGCTACGCGGATACCTTCGGGGCTCTCAACGTGAGCAGCAACTTTAAGTCCGAGTGCGTGCGCCTCGTCGCAGGCCGCCTTAACAAGCTCAGGCGCCATCTTGAGTTCGCCGGGCTCGCCTTTTACTGTTGCGTCAAGCACGCCGCCTGTTATCATAAGCTTGATTAAATCCGGCTTTCCTTCTGCTATCTTGCGTACGAAATTCTTAGCTTCTTCCGGGCTGTGCGCTTCATAAGCCAGAGATCCTGCCATATGGCCACCGGGTACGGATACAGCCATATTTGCGGCGAGAATACGCGGTCCTGTAAGCTTGCCCTCCGCAATAAGATCACGTGTCTTGGCATCGCTGTCAAGTACGCCGCCTACTGCACGCAGCGTGGTAACTCCGCTGAAAAGTTCAGTCTTTGCATATCCTGCGCACATCTTCATAAGTATCTTGCGTGTCAGCGCAGTTGATGTGATCAGGCGTACAAGCTTCTTGTTATCTGTCGGCTTTTTCTTGGGCTTGCCGCTTGCCGGAAGATGTACATGCAGATTAATAAGTCCCGGCATGATGTACTGTTTGTTGAGATCGATAACCTCATATCCTGTAAGATCTGTTCCTTCCGGAACGATGTCAGATATAAGCTCACCATCTGTCAGGATAACCTGACCCGCTATGGGAGTCATGTCCTTCTCACCTGTAAGAATGTAACCGTTAGTATATGCGTATTTCATGGGAAATCTCCTCTCTTTAAGCAGATTATAGCATTGCGTGTAGTAAATGTCTATCAGACAAAGCACTCTTTGGCACAAATAAAAATGCTCGCAACCTCATCGGTTATGAGCACTTGCAATGTCAATGCGGATAACAGGACTTGAACCTGCACCCCTTGCGAGACAAGAACCTAAATCTTGCGTGTCTGCCAATTCCACCATATCCGCATACGTTAAGAAAAAAATAAAGCTCTCTTGCGAGAGCTATAAAAATCATGCCGGTGACCGGGATTGAACCGGTACGAGTATCGCTACCCGCAGGATTTTAAGTCCTGTGCGTCTGCCAGTTCCGCCACACCGGCGTGATAGCGACCCGAATGGGACTCGAACCCACGACTTCCGCCGTGACAGGGCGGCGCTCTAACCAACTGAGCCATCGGGCCTGAAGTCTTCAGGGAAAAGTGGACCCTCGGGGACTCGAACCCAGGACCGACCGGTTATGAGCCGGTTGCTCTAACCAACTGAGCTAAGGGTCCAAATGACTCCATCGGGAATTGAACCCGAGTTACCGCCGTGAAAGGGCGATGTCTTAACCTCTTGACCATGGAGCCAGACGCCTGAAAACAGGCGAGGAATATATTATCACAGGCACATATAAAAATCAAGTATTTTTGAAAAAATGTCCTGTAAATAGTTATTTGATAACCTTGCGGAAATTCTTCTTGCCGCGTTTTACTACGACGCCTTCTCCGGCAAATCTTTCCGCTGCAATAATGGTCTTATAATCTATGATTTTTTCACCGTCAAGTGATACGCCGCCTTGATCAATCGCACGGCGTCCGTCAGAACGTGTCTCAACAAGTTCAGCCTTCTGAAGAATCGTAATAATATCAATTCCGCCGTCAGTAAAATCTTCGTCGGAAAGCGTTGTAGTGGGCATATCGCCGCTTACGCCGCCGCCGGCAAATACTGCTCTTGCAGCTTCCTGCGCCTTCACAGCTTCTTCCTCACCATGAACCATTTTAGTAAGCTCAAAGCCGAGAATTTCCTTCGCTTTGTTAAGGTCGCTGCCCTCCCATTTTGCCATCTCTTCAATCTGCTCTAACGGAAGGAATGTGAGCATACGCAGGCACTTTATAACATCGGCATCATCGACATTTCTCCAATACTGATAGAAATCATAAGGAGAAGTCTTGGCCGGGTCGAGCCATACGGCATTACCTGCGGTCTTGCCCATCTTGTTGCCGTTGGAATCGGTAAGCAGAACCGTAGTGAGCGCGTACGCATCCTTACCGAGCTTCTTGCGGATAAGCTCGGTACCGCCGAGCATGTTGCTCCACTGATCATCACCGCCGAACTCCATGTTGCAGCCGTAATGCTGGAACATGTAATAGAAATCGTATGACTGCATAATCATGTAGTTGAATTCAAAGAAACTGAGTCCCTTTTCCATACGCTGCTTGTAGCACTCTGCACGAAGCATGTTGTTAACTGAGAAGCACGGACCAACTTCACGGAGCAGCTCAACATAGTTAAGGTCAAGCAGCCAGTCAGCGTTGTTAAGCATGATAGCTTTACCGTCGCCGAGCTCAATGAAGCGCTCCATCTGCTACTTAAAGCACTCAGCATTATGATTGATGTCTTCACGTGTCAGCATCTTACGCATGTCGCTGCGGCCTGAAGGGTCACCAATCATGGTAGTGCCGCCGCCGATCAGCGCTATAGGTCTATTGCCGGCCTGCTGCAGACGCTTCATAAAGGTAAGCGCCATAAAATGTCCTGCTGTAAGGCTGTCGGCAGTGCAATCGAATCCAATATAAAAAGTAGCTTTCCCACTGTTAATCAGGTTTTTGATTTCTTCCTCATCGGTAACCTGTGCAATAAGTCCGCGTGCCTGAAGTTCTTCATAAAGTGTCATGTTAAATCTCCTTAAATAACTGTTCTTTTCTTTCTATCATTTCATCAATGCGGGATATGTATAAATCCGCATCCTTAACATCATCGCATCTGTCTATGCGCCCGTCAGGTCTTACAAGCTTGCTCACAGTACCTGCGCCGACAGCCGCAATAGATTCCAGTTCTTCCATCATAAGGATGTTGTATATGCCTTCCTTGTCCGGGGCGGCATAACCGACGTTTTCAAGACTTCCTGCCATATTTTTCTGGCGATACAGATAATACGGATTAAGTCCCATCATACCTGCGCCGCGCGAAGCAATAGCCATCATCCTGGCAGCTTCTGCGTCACCGGGTCCCGCAGCCACAGGCGAGTCTGACTCCATCACAAGCCTTGACGCTCTCTTTAATGCAAGCGCATGCACGGTCAGATTATCCGGGCGAAGCTTACCGATCTCATCGATGGTATGCTGCACATCGTCTGCCGTCTCTCCTTCAAGCCCGAGTATGATATCCATATTTATATTATCAAACCCAAGCTCTCTCGCAAGGCGAAACGACTGTATTATATCACAAGCAGAATGTTTTCTGCCAATAATTTTCAAAGTTTTATCATTCATCGTCTGCGGGTTAATAGAAATCCTCGTTACTCCCGCGCGCTTCATCGCAAGAAGCTTTTCGCGGCTTGTACAATCAGGCCGTCCCGCTTCTACCGTATATTCGCAAAGCGATGAAATATCCACAAGCTCTCCGACTCTTTGAAGCAAATATTCAAAGTCCTCTTCAGGCAGCGCTGTCGGCGTACCTCCGCCGATGTATAAGCTGTGGCAGGTCTTGTCCGCAAAAAGCTCCACCGTCCGCTCAAGTTCTTTCATTTCGGCATCAATATATTCACGCGTTCTGCCTTTCCATTTATCTATCGGATGAGAGGCAAATGAGCAGTAATAACACCTGCTCGGGCAAAAAGGAATTCCGACGTAGATATTATATCCTTCTCCTGCGTGTATACGCTCAGCTGCCGCAAGCTCGCGCGCGGATATTACTGACGCCAGCACGGATTTTTCAGGCGAAACGAAGTATTCATCCTGCATGTATTTTGCAGCCTGAATTATTGAATCGCCCTCCTTAAGTCGCTGCATGGTAAGCTTTGTGGGTCTTATGCCCGTCAGCACGCCCCAGGGGAGCTCGTGAGCATTTGCCCCGGCAAGATACTTATAAAGTGCGCGTCTTCTGTCTCTTTTTGTTACGGCTCCGGATGCGGAGATGATCTCGGGCACATTAATCACGATATCACCGTCCGGGGCAAATTCGCTTCCGGGGTAATATGAGCTGATGATGCCGTAGGCCTCATACTCCATATCTATATGTTCACCGTAAATAACAGAAATCTTCATACGCAAAATATATCAAAAAAGGACGCCTCTTTCAAGGCGTCCCATTTTGTGGTCATGTATTATTCTTCTTCCTTGGTCTTGTACTTTGAAAGAATAATATTCAGTACGATACCGAGAATCAGAGCGGTTGCAACTGTGGTGATTGTTACGCTGCCGAAGGTAAGTGACAGACCGCCGATACCTGCGATGAGGATAACTGATACTACGAAGAGATTGCGGTTATCTTCAAGGTCAACCTTCTGAACCATCTTAAGACCGGATACTGCGATGAATCCGTACAGAGCCATGCAGACACCACCCATAACACACTTGGGAATAGATCCGAGGAATGTTACGACAGGTCCTACAAATGAAAGGCCGATTGCAAGAATTGCAGTAACGATGATGGTAATTACGGAAGCATTTCCGGTGATAGCTACGCATGCTACTGACTCGCCGTATGTGGTGTTGGGGCAGCCGCCGAAGAAAGCACCTGCAATAGATCCGATACCGTCGCCAAGCAGTGTTCTGTGGAGACCGGGCTTCTCGAGCAGGTCACGCTCGATGATGGAGGAAATGTTCTTATGGTCTGCCAGATGCTCTGCGAATACTACGAAAGCAACGGGAAGGTATGCAACTGCGATAGTAGCAATGTAAGCGCCGTCTACTTCTTTAACGCCCTTCATTGCGGTAAGGAATGTGAACTCGGGGACTGTGACAGCGGACATATTCTGGAATGCTGAGAAATCGCAGATCTGTAATGCGGTATTTCCGGAAGCGATTCCGATTACGGTGAATATAGCTGCAAGAGCGTATCCTGCAACAATACCGATGATGAAAGGAACCAGCTTCATAGCCTGGCTGCCGTATACTGAGCAAAGAGTAACTACGAGAAGTGTAACCAGTCCGCACAGGATAGCGATGAGCTCATTTCCGCCTTCTACGTTAGGTGTACGCATATCGCCTACTGCATTGCCTGCAAGTGAAAGTCCGATGATTGCAACGGTCGGTCCGATAACCTGCTTGGGCATTAACTTGTTGATCCATTCAACACCTGCGATTTTAACGATTATTGCTATTACTACATATACAAGACCGGCAAATGCTGCACCGATTATAAGTCCTGCGTATCCGGCTGCTGCTGATACTGCGCCTGCAAATGCTGCTCCCATTGAACCAAGGAATGCGAATGACGATCCGAGGAATACCGGGCTCTTTGCTTTAGTAAACAGTACATATACGATAGTACCGATACCTGCACCGAACAGAGCTGCTGCCGGCTGCATGCCATTGCCGATAATAAGCGGAACTGCGATAGTTGCTGCAAGGATTGCAAGTAACTGCTGGAACGCGAAGATAATAATCTGGCCGGCTGACGGCTTATCTTCTACATTGTAAACTAATTTCATTGTCTTTTCCTCCTAATGACCCTTTTTATATTTTTAATTTTATTAAACTCTTGATAATGCTATTTCGTATTTGCCGTCGAATTCCTCTACTCTTACGCTGACGAATTCGTCTTTGGATGTCGGGATGTTCTTGCCTACATAGTTGGCGCTGATCGGGAGCTCTCTGTGCCCTCTGTCAATCATGACCGCAAGCTGTATGCAGGAAGGCCTTCCGAGACCGATTACCGCATCCATCGCAGCTCTTGCCGTGCGTCCCGTGTAGAGCACATCGTCTACCAGTATCACCGTCGCACCATTTACGTCAAATCCGATATTTGTTCCGCCTATCTGCGGGTCGCGATATTTTTCGGTTAAGTCATCTCTGTAAAATGTGATGTCCAGCTCACCGAAACGAACTTCCATGTCAGAAAACTTTTCAATGTTCGCTTTTAAGAGCTTAGCAAGCGGTACTCCACGGCGCTTAATTCCGATAAGGCAAATGGTTTTTTCCTGCGAGTTTCTTTCTATAATCTCGTGGGCGAGTCTTGCGAGCGTCCGCATCATTGTATCTTTGTCAACGATAATCTTATCTTCCATCTTCAGTAAAAAGAAAATGCCTTGTCTACATGACAAGGCATAGAATAAGCTCATATAACTGTCTGCCTTGCCGGTCTCTCGTACCGATTTAAAGGTAACATCATCATTGGTAAGATACCACAACACACTGCTCGTGTAAAGCGGAAAATTGTTAATTTTATATTACGGGAAATGCCGTGATTTATTTCAGACTTTTCGGTATTCCGGCTTCGCAGGGAACACCTGTCTGACAGAGTCCGCATACGCTGTATCCGTCATAGCCGTATCTGTCGTGGCATATCGGAGCTATAAAATCTTTATGATACTGCTGACATTTTGCTTTATCGTGACCGCCTTCCAAAGTAATGGCTCCTGCGGGGCATCTTTCTATGCAGGCTTTGCAGCCGTTCTTTGCCTGGCAGTATTCGTTGTATTCAGTGTAATTTCTCTTAGTCGGCTCAAGCTTTGCATTTACTATTACGGAGCCGTAACGTGCAGCCTTGCCTTTTACTGAAATAAGGCCGTCGCACAATCCGAAAGTTCCGAGTCCGCTGATAAATGCGGTATGTCTCTCTGACCAGTTTGAAGCGAGATAAAATCTCTCGCTGTCCTGCCAGGAAAACTCCGCTGAAGTCATGGGGGCGATTGCTTCATAGCCCTGTTCGTTAAGCCATGCCACAACGGCATCTGCGAGCGCTCTGTTACACTCTTCGCCGTGAACACGTGCCATCTGCCATTCCATGGTAGGGCAATCATCTTTTTCTCTTGCGAGCTTTCTGGAATTTTCGGTCTGAGGAACTACCCAGCTGATTACGCTGACATTCTCAGGATCAAAATCTTTTCCGTATTTGCTCTTCAGCCATTCTGTAGGAAGTCTGTAGAAATCCTCGCCGATGTGCTTTTTGTAGAACGGATACAGCGCATCCGCTGCGCTGCTGAATCCTACTGCCGGTGTATCAAACGCGGGAAGGTCTATCTCTTTTAAGGTATTGTTCTCACGCTGTGCCATGTGTTTAATGATGAAGCTTTCAATTTCTTTGTTTGTAATGCTCATGTCCGGATTGTCCTTTCTGAATATTATCAAAATTGTTCACATCATAAAGCACGCGGGGTTGTATTCCAGCTCGTGTTCTATGGTAGTTGCATCGCCGTGTCCCGGATAAACATCTGTCTCGGGCGGAAGCAGAAAAAGCTTTTTGGTCAGGCTATGCAGCATCTCATCCTGGCTGCCTGTGGACAGGTCTGTCCTGCCGTAAGACTCATAAAACAGTGTGTCGCCGGCTATCAAAACCGCATCCTCTGCAAAATAGTAGCAGCAGCTTCCTGCGGTATGTCCGGGCGTGTGGATTACCTCTATATCAAATCCCGCCACCTGCAAATGTTCTCTGTCATGCACTAATATATCGGGCTTTACGGTTATCCCCTCCGCCCAAACCGAAGAACGGTTGAAATATGAATCTCCCAGCAGCTTTTCTTCATCAGCATATGCGTATACCGGGACACCCGCCATATTGCGCAATTCATTTACGGCGTAAATATGATCAAAGTGGCCGTGTGTGAGGAATATGGCTTTCATCGTATAACCACGGAGTTCAAACTGTCTTACTATGTAATCTGCACAATCTGCCGGGTCTACAACTATGCCCTCATTTGTTTCTTTGTTGATGAGGAAATATGTATTTGTATTAAGAAGTCCCAGTACTCTGTACTGCACTGAAAGCTTGCCCATCAGCCCGTAGTCCTTTCTATATCAATTACGCTCTCAACCTGACGGAGCTTGGCAATCAGCTTGTTGATCTCATCAATACCGACTGTTGAAAAATCTATAATAAGCGTTGCAACACCCTGCTTGTTGATCTGTGTGCGCAGTGACAGAATCTCTATGGATTCCTCTGTGAGCACGCGCGATACATCAGCCAAAAGTCCTACGCGGTCATTGGCGTAAATGGAGATATGCGCCGTAAATTTCTCTGATGTCTTATGCTCGCTCCAATCAGCTTCCATAAGGCGTGAGCGCTCCATCTCCGGAAGATTAATGATATTGATACAGTCGGTACGGTGAATGGATATGCCACGTCCGCGGGTAATGAATCCGATGATTTCATCTCCCGGTATGGGGCCGCAGCATTTTGCCATGTGAACAGACACATCGTCAATGCCCTTAACTGAGATTGCATTTGAGCTGTGTGTTCTCATCGGACGACGTGCTTCGGATATAGCCGCCATTACTTCGTCATCGGTTACAACTTTCTTTTCATTATGGTCGCGTATTTCAAGGAGTTTTCCTACTACCTGGCCTTCCTTAAGACCGCCGTGACCTATGGCAATAAGTACGCTGTCCCAATCCTGGAAACCGTATTTGCGCACAACCTTATCAATATATTCCTGTTTTGACAATCTTGAAAAATCAATGCCTTTACTCTTGCAATATCTATCTATGGCATCTTTACCATTTTCAAGATTTACTTCTTTGCTCTGAGAGCGGAACCATTGATTTATCTTATTACGTGCTTGTGCGCTGGCGGCAATCTTCAGCCAGTCGCGGCTCGGCCCGCGCGAATTCTGTGATGTAATAATCTCAACGCGGTCACCGCTGTGCAGCCGGTAATCTATATTTACGAGTTTGTCATTTACTCTGGCGCCGACCATGCGATTGCCAACCGCGCTGTGAACGAGATATGCGAAGTCAACCGGCGTAGATCCCTTGGGGAGAACTTTGATGTCGCCGTTCGGCGTAAAGCAGTATACGTTATCTGTAAACAGGCTGAGGTCGCTCTTAATTGATGACAGATACTCCGTGTCGTCATCGAGGTCATGCTGCCACTCAAGGATGCGACGCAGCCAGCTCATTCTTTCTTCTTCTTTTGTAAGACCTTCGCTGCTGCCTTTCTTTTTGTATTTCCAATGAGCTGCGATACCGTATTCGGCAGTCTTGTGCATTTCTTCAGTTCTTATCTGAATTTCAAAAGGCGTACCGTCTTTACCGATAAGCGTCGTGTGCAAAGACTGGTAATTGTTGGGCTTGGGCATCGCGATGTAATCTTTAAAACGGCCCGGAATAGGCGTATACATTTCGTGAATGATGCCTAGCGCCGCGTAGCAATCGCGTACGCTGTCAACAATTATTCTTATCGCAAATAAATCATATATCTCATCAAGGGTCTTATTCTGCATAAGCATCTTTTTGTAAATGGAGAAATGATGCTTAACTCGGCCGTATACCTCGCAGGATATTTCTGCATCAGCCATGTGCCCTTTTACCTCATCGACTATCATGGAAATATATTCATCGCGTGAAGACTTCTTACGTTCTATGTCTGCTACAAGCTTAGCGTAGGCTTCAGGCTCCAGATATTTGAGTGCCAGATTATCAAGCTCAACCTTCAGCTTACTGATACCGAGACGTTCAGCAAGAGGCGCATAAATATCCATTGTCTCTCTCGCTTTTTCTTTTTGTTTCTCCGGCTTCATATACTGAAGTGTGCGCATGTTGTGCGTGCGGTCGGCCAGTTTAATAATAATAACGCGGATATCCTGAGCCATGGCGAGGAACATCTTACGCAGATTCTCTGCCTGCATCTCTTCCTTGCCGCCCTGCCAGTTAATGCCGGTCAGTTTTGTGACACCGTCGACCAGCTTTGCTACGGTCTCTCCGAATTCCTCTGAGATTTTTTCGAGAGAAATGGAGGTGTCCTCCGCAACGTCGTGAAGGAGACCTGCTATGATAGATTCCTGGTCCATCTCAAGATCTGCCAGAATCTGTGCAACGCAAACAGGGTGCACTATATAAGGCTCACCCGAGTGACGAAGTTGTCCCTCATGAGCCTCTTTTGCCATGGCATACGCTTTTTCGATATCCGTTGTGTCTTCATCCGGGCGATAGTTCTTATAGGTCCTTATTACCTCTTTGATAATTTCGTCCGGATTATGCTTTTCGGAATCGGGTATTGTATGTGCATTGCAATCGGATAGGTTTTTCTTAACGTTATCCGTGTTCATCTTATCTGATAAGTTTTTTACTGATATCAAGGAAATCTGCCGGCAGTTCGCGCTTCTTGGCAAGCGCTACCGACATATCCAAATCTGTAAATACTCCTTGCTGCTGTACTATTGCTCTGTTTTCTTTTCCTGCAAGTATTGCCTCTACTGCTTTTGCTCCCATAACAGAAGCGTTCACTCTATCAAGGCAGGTAGGAGAACCGCCACGCTGCAGATAGCCAAGTATGGTTGCGCGTGAATCAGCTCCCGTTGCTTTTTCTATTCTTTCTGCCATGCCGACAGAATCGCCTATGCCTTCGGCATTAAGGATGATATGTATCTTCTTGCCCTTGGCACGATTTTCAAGGATTGTTTCGATAATACGGAACTCATCATGATCATAGTCTTCGGGAAGAAGTATATCCTCTACGCCATTTGCTATTCCGCAATAAAGAGCTATGTATCCGCAGTGTCTTCCCATAACTTCTACAACGCTGACTCTCTCGTGTGATAAAGAAGTATCGCGGATTTTATCGAGGCAGTCCATCGCGGTATTTATAGCTGTATCAAAGCCTATGGTATATTCGGTACAACCGAGATCCATATCTATAGTTGCGGGAACGCCCATTACATTTATTCCGTATTCAGACAGCGCCGAGGCGCCGCGGAAGGATCCGTCTCCTCCTATTACAACAAGTGCATCTATTCCGTGCTTCTTTAATATATCAGCGGCCTTTTTCTGTGTCTCCGGCTGATGAAATTCCAGGCAGCGCGCGGTATACAGAATCGTACCTCCGCGGGTTAATATTCCGGCTACCGATCTGGAATCCATGTCAATAATGTCTTCTTTTAACAGACCGGCATAGCCATGCTTGATGCCTTTTACCGTAAGGCCTGCATTAATTGCGGTTCTGACAACCGCTCTTATAGCTGCATTCATTCCGGGGGCATCGCCGCCGCTTGTAAGTATTCCGATAGTTTTAATCATAGCTTTTCTCCTATCAACGAACAGTTATTTTATCGCACATTCCATATGTCTTCAAGCGGTTTATCAGCCTCACGTACGTTGCCCTCTCCGAAGGCTGCGCGAAGTCTGTATAAATCGTCTTCTGTAAATGGTACATTGTTTAGCGCACGCTGTCTGGAAATTGCGCGTTCTTTTTCAAGATACACCACATAGCCCTTGCCCACTACCAGATGTGTAAGGTTTCCGCGTCCTGCTTCATATTCCGCCTGATCGGCAAAACGTACCCAAACCTCCTTCGGCCACGCATCTGCGTCAAGGACGCGCTCGCACACGAGCTTGCCCACCGGGTCATCTCCTATGGACGCTCTTCCGCGGATGAAAACTCTCTTATCAACTGCGAGCAGCATTTTATTTGCCTCGTAATCTCTCGGGAATATAACTACCTCGATGCTGCCGGTCATATCTTCAAGTGTGGCAAATGCCATTGTCTGACCATTTTTTGTTGTCTTCTTGGTCAGGCCGGTTATAATGCCGCCCATTACTACCATCGCACCGTCGGCTATTTCCGCTGCGCCTTCATCCGCGTCGATTACCATCTCGGAAGCGTGAGCCGTTGCGTAGCGCTGCCATTTATCCGCAAGGTCCTGCATTGGATGGCCGCTTAAGTATACGCCGAGTACTCCCTTTTCAAATTGAAGGAGTTCTTTGTTGTCAAATTCATCTACCTTAGGCATAGTGATTTCATGCTCGGAGCGTTCATCGTCTGAGAGCATGTCAAATAGTGACACCTGACCGGCGCAGTTTTCTCTCTCGGCGCGGTTTTTCTCATCAACAAGACGTTCATATACCATCATCTTCTGACGGCGATTACCGGGGAGTGAATCCAGCGCACCTGATAAGATGAAGCTTTCGACAGTTCGCTTATTTACTTCTTTGCTGGACAGTCTGTCGATAAAATCTTTTAATGTGGCAAATGGTCCGCGCGCACTTCTTTCGGCGACTATATTTTCAATTACGCCGCGTCCGAGCCCCTTGATGGAAGCAAGGCCGTAGCGGATATTTCCGTCGTCTACCGAGAATCCCCAATAACCTTTATTTATGTCCGGTGGCAACACGGATATGCCCATGCCCCGGCAGACCTGAATGTACTCAGCTACCTTTCCTCCCGCATCGATTACGGAGGTGAGGAGCGAAGCCATAAATTCAACCGGGTAATAGCATTTTAAGTATGCCGTCTGATATGAAACTACGGCATATGCAGCCGCGTGGGACTTGTTGAATGCGTAGCTTGCAAAATCCATCATGCGGTCAAATACTCTATTTGCCACGTCCTCCGGGATGCCTTTTGATATGCAGCCGGGTACGCCTTCTTCCGGATTGCCGTATACGAAGTTCTTGCGTTCCTTATCCATGACATCGGCTTTTTTCTTACTCATGGCGCGGCGTACAAGGTCGCTTCGGCCGAGGGAATAACCGCCGAGGTCTCTCACAATCTGCATTACCTGCTCCTGATATACTATGCAGCCATAGGTGGCCTCAAGTATCGGGCGGAGCTCTTCGCAATCATATTTAATTGCGGCGGGATTATTTTTGCCCTTTATATATTGGGGAATGTAGTCCATAGGGCCGGGACGATAGAGCGCTATGCCTGCGATGAGGTCCTCGAGACATCTCGGTCGCAGTTCCTTCATGAAGCTCTTCATGCCCTTGCTTTCAAGCTGGAATATACCGTCATTTTTGCCCGTGCAGAGCATGTCATACACTTTTGAATCAGCAGTATCTATCTTGGATATATCAATATGTACTCCGCGGTCATGCAGCATCTTGACGGTATCCTGAATAACCGTGAGCGTGCGGAGTCCGAGGAAATCCATTTTGAGAAGTCCCAGTTCTTCTATCTCTGTCATCGTGAACTGAGTGGTAAGCATACCTTCCTGCGAACGTGACAGCGGCACATATTCCATAACCGGCTTGCTGCTTATTACTATGCCCGCAGCATGCGTTGATGTGTGCCTCGGCAGGCCTTCAAGCTTCATTGAAAGGTCAACCAGCTTGCGTACTCTCTCATCCGCTGCGTATGCTGCGCAGAAATCTTTGCCTTCAGGATACTCGCCGTCCATTACTTTCTTAATGGTTACGTGAAGATCCTTCGGTACCATCTTGGCTATCTGATCGCATAGAGCGTAAGGATAATCCAGTACACGCCCGACATCGCGTATAACCGCGCGCGCTGCGAGTGTTCCGAATGTTACTATCTGAACGACGCAGTCGGCGCCGTATTTTTCGGTTACATAATCAATAACCTCGGGACGTCTTTCGAAACAGAAATCAACGTCTATATCCGGCATGCTTACGCGCTCGGGATTTAAGAAGCGCTCAAAGAGCAATTGATATTTTGTAGGATTTATTTCGGTTATTCCGAGAGTGTATGAAACGATACTGCCGGCAGCGCTGCCTCGTCCCGGACCTACGGCGATGCCTTTACTCTTGGCATAGTGAATGAAGTCCCATACGATAAGGAAATAATCTACATACCCCATCTTTTGTATGACTCCGAGCTCAAAGTCAAGCTGAGTCTTTACTCTTCCGTCATCATCGGGGAGGAGCCTTGCAAGGCCTTCATTGCAGAGTTTCGTAAGATATGTGAATGAGTCATAGCCTTCCGGAACTGCGAATTTGGGGAGCTTCGTATGCCCGAACTCAATGGTTACGTTACATCTGTCCGCTACCTTCTGTGTATTGTCAAGAGCCTCCTGTGCGTATGGGAAGAGCGCTCTCATCTCTTCTTCGGATTTAAAATAATACTGTCCGCCGTCATAACGCAGCCGATCCGCATCTGCGAGCTTTTTGCCGGTCTGCAGGCATAGAAGTACGTCATGCGGCTCTGCGTCTTCCGCATCTACATAGTGAACGTCATTTGTCGCAACAAGCGGAATCCCAAGCTCGTGTGACAGACGCAGCAGTCCCTGATTGACTGTTTTTTGAACGTCTATTCCGTGGTCCTGCAGTTCAAGATAGAAATTGCCGTCTCCGAATATGTCGCGATATCTGATCGCTGCCGCCGCCGCTTCATCATACATTCCGCGGGAAAGATTTCTTGCAACTTCGCCGGCAAGACAAGCGCTGAGTGCTATTATGCCTTTGCTGTATTTTTTCAGTACTTCGAGGTCTACGCGCGGCTTGTAATAATATCCGTCTACAAATCCCATGGATACTATCTTCACGAGATTAGCATAGCCTTCATTATCTTCGGCAAGCAAAATCAGATGGTAATATTTGTCCGCTCCCGTGCCGGGTTCTTTGTCAAGGCGTGAGCCCGGGGCCACGTAAACCTCGCAGCCGAGAATCGGTTTTATGCCTTGTTTCATGGCTTCTTTATAGAACTCTATTACTCCGTACATTACGCCGTGATCAGTGATGGCAATGCTGTTCATGCCGTTTTCTTTTGCGCGCGAAATAAGCTCGGGAATCTTTGATGCCCCGTCAAGTAAACTGTATTTCGTATGTACGTGAAGATGTGTAAATGCCATAGGGAAACTTCCTCGTATACATTATACTTGCAATAAGCTTATAAAGGCAATTTGTTTTTATTTATAAGTCGTTTTTTCTTGACTATCTGTCCTCTTTTTTTTATTATTGAGTAGGTGTTTTGGGGAGATAATCACATATGATTAGAAATGGTTTTGATAATGACAAATATCTCAAGCTTCAGTCTGAGATGATTGAAGAGCGTATCAGCAATTTTGGCGGCAAGCTCTATCTGGAGTTCGGTGGCAAGCTTTTCGACGATTTTCACGCTTCTCGCGTGCTTCCGGGCTTTCATCCGGATAGTAAGATTAACATGCTCCTTCAGCTGAAGGATCAGGCTGAGATTATTCTCGTAATCAACTCTGCCGATATTGAGAAGAACAAGGTCCGCGGCGATTTAGGCATTACTTATGACCTTGATGTGCTGCGTCTTATCGACGCTTTCAGGGGAAATGGTCTTCTTGTCGGGAGCGTAGTTCTTACCCGTTACCAGGATCAGCCCGCTGCAGATGCATTTATCACAAGACTTGAGACTCTCGGAGTTAAGGTCTACCGTCATTATCCCATTCCCGGTTATCCTTCGGACATCGAAACCATCGTCAGTGAAAACGGCTTCGGCCGAAATGATTATATCGAAACCTCCCGTCCTCTTATCGTTGTAACCGCTCCGGGTCCCGGCAGCGGCAAGATGGCCACCTGTCTCTCACAGCTTTATCACGAAAACAAGCGCGGCATAAAAGCCGGCTATGCCAAATTCGAGACCTTCCCTATCTGGAATCTTCCGCTCAAGCATCCGGTTAACCTTGCGTATGAGGCTGCTACTGCTGATCTTGACGACGTAAATATGATTGATCCTTTCCATCTGGAAGCATACGGAAAGACCGCCGTTAATTACAACCGCGATGTAGAAATCTTCCCGGTATTAAACGCAATCTTCCAGACGATATACGGCGCATCGCCTTATAAGTCACCGACTGATATGGGTGTAAATATGGCCGGTAATTGCATTACCGATGATGCTGCAGTTCAGGCTGCAGCCCGCGAAGAAATTATTCGCCGTTACTATTCGGCTCTGTGTGAAGAAAGGCAGGGCCTCGGTTCGGAAGAGGCGACATCAAAGCTTCGTCTTCTTATGACCCAGGCCGGTATCTCGCAGACAAATCGTCCGGTTGTTGCCGCCGCGCTTGAAAAAGAGGCTGCAACCGGTGCGCCTGCATTTGCCATAGAGCTTAATGACGGACGCATTGTAACCGGCAAGACTTCTTCTCTGCTCGGCGCTCCTTCCGCTGCAATACTTAATGCATTAAAGGTCTGCTGCGGCATGGATGATTCTGTGCTCCTGATGTCTCCTGATGTTATTGAACCTATTCAGGACCTTAAGGTGAATCACCTCGGCAATCACAATCCGCGTCTGCATACGGATGAAACATTGCTTGCGCTTTCTATCTGCGCTTCGCAGGAGAAGCTGGCGAGCGAAGCAATCGGAGCTCTCGCCCAGCTGCGTGACTGCGAGGCCCATTCGACGGTTATGCTTTCACAGCTCGACGCTTCTACTATAAGAAAGCTCGGCATCCACCTGACCTGTGAGCCGAAGCACCAGACGAAAAAACTATTCCATTATTGATAAATAAAATCCCTGCCGCCCGGCAGGGATTTGCTTTCATCACATATGAATGTTTTCGGGCGCAGCCGCCCTTCTCGTAGCAGAATTTATCAAACCATCTCTTGAAATATATAATTATCTTCCTATTATTGTACTTGTTGTCCGTTGTATCGGACATACTGCAGTGATATACTTTCAACATCTCAAAAATTATTAATGATTTGGCTAAATAAAAATATGTATAATGCAAATGGTGAGGAAACCTATGAGCAAAAAAACGAAAGTAACACTTTTTGATATGTGGCTTGGAATGTCTATATATGATGCTTTATTCAATAAAAAGTCCAATCGTTCTGAGCCAAATTATAAAGAACCTTTGGTTGTAGAGCAAAAGAAATCGGGAATAATTGAAAGCGCCTCCCCCGAAACTGAAACACAAAACGAAGAAAAAGAAGAAATGCCGCGATGGGCTACAGGTGCCAGGTATCTTTCAAAGTACAATCCAGGATTTGGTTATTCAACGCATCCGTATGAATACAAAAACATTCCGGATGTCTGGCTTGAACTTATGAAAAGCCTCCCCAAGAGAGATTATGATGGTTTCATTAGTAATATGCCTTTTGGGAATGTTTGGGTAACTTGGTATGATTTAGATGCCAAACATTCAGAACCGGCTAACCTTGAAATCAGCATAAAACGAAGACAAGTCTACATTTACAACAGATTTCGGGAAAAGTACTT
>JAZRXC010000056.1:0-5527 GCA_045600025.1 Lachnospiraceae bacterium | reverse complement strand
GTTACAGAATCGTCATCGTTACTTCATTTCTCAGTCTTTCGTCAGGATTGAAGTTATAACGTATGGATTTGGTTGACTTTCCGATAAGCAGTTCGCTGAGGCGGTCTGCTTTTTCTGTCGGGTCGAATTTGCTGCCGTTATACAAAAGCCGCATCGTAACCGCCCCCTTCTTTTCGGAATATTCTATCTGAACATTCATCTCCATTCTCTGCGGCAGGGCAGGCATAATCGTAAGAACGGCCATTTCCTCAAATACTACTTCAATATTCTTTATCGTACTTCTTGAAATGTCATTTTTCTGGCCGAACTCCTCTATTCTTGCATTTGCGCCGATGAAGTCAAAATCGCGCGAGGTAATCTTTTCCTCAAGTGTATTAAGCTTGTGAATAAACTTACGCGTTTTCTCCTTCTGCGGAAGATTGAATACTTCATCAGGACTTCCGGTTTCATGTATTTCTCCCTGATCCACATAAAATACTCTGGTTGAAACAGTCTTTGCAAAGCGCATCTCATGAGTAACGATCATCATCGTGTATCCCTTATCGGCAAGAGAATTGATTACGCTTAGTACCTCTGATACTGATTTGGGATCAAGTGCGCTCGTCGGCTCATCAAAGAGAATTATTTCAGGATTCATGGCAAGTGTTCTTGCTATAGCCACGCGCTGTCTCTGACCGCCTGAAAGCTCATGAGGATAATGAAGCATTTTTTCTGCCAGCCCGACTGATTTCAAAATACGGAGAGCATTTTCATAAGCATCCTGCTTCGGTATTTTTGAAACAACCGTCGGCGCAAGCATAACGTTTTCTATAACGGTAAGGTGCGGGAACAGATCAAAACTTTGGAAAACCATACCCACATTTTTCCTTGCCAGCTTACGTTCTTTAGGATTATTTGCATCCAGGCCATGAATAAATATGTCGCCGCTGGTAGGCTTTTCAAGTCCCATGATAAGGCGCAGAATAGTTGATTTTCCGCAGCCGGAAGGTCCGATTACGGCAACAATATCTCCGCTGTTTACTACGGCATTTGCATCGGAAATGACAGGATGTGACTTCCGGAATTCTTTTCTCAGATGTTCTAATTTTATAAGTTCAGTGCCGGGAGCGGAAAGTTCTTTAATATAGGTGCTTTCATCTCCGGGTGTAAGGCCGTGAAGTCCCTTAATGCTACGTTCACGTTTTTGAGGCGAAACATTGAATTCGATCAGACCTATCAGATATGTTAAGCCCCAGGCAAGAAGCACATAAATGAGCGCATTGACAATCAGAGGGAATACCGCCTCATATGTACGGCTTCTGATAAGATCAAATGCTTTTGTAACATCCTGTACCGCTATATAACCGACAACAGATGTCATCTTCATCATATTGATGAACTCGCCCTTAAATGGCGGCAGGAATCTCATAATTGACTGCGGGAGAATAATCAAACGGAAGGTTTCGAATTTACTAAAGCCAAGACAGTTTGCAGACTCCCACTGACTTATATCAATTGAATCTATGCCGGCGCGCATTATTTCCGCGGAGTTAACGCCGAAATTAACGGTAAATCCGACGATTGCAACAGCGACAGCGTTCAGTCCCGAAGATGCAAATACAATGTAATAGAACACCATAAGCAATACTACTACCGGTATACCCTGTATTACACGGATAATCGTAGCCATAATGCCCGAAACAACTGCATTTCTGCTTCTTCTGATCGCACAGAATACAAAACCAAGCATCGTTCCGAGGATAAGTGACGCCACAGTAATAATCAGTGTTACTAAAAGTCCGGACAGGAAAAGCTGCCACCGGTTTTCTTTAATAAATGTCTTGTCAAAGCTGTCAGCAAGTCTCTCCCAGACAGTGCCCCCTGCCGTGTCGCTACTTTCAATATCATCTGCTCTGCACAGGAGCACTATACCTCCGACGTAATGGGTTTCGGGGAAATCTACGCTTTCTCTTCTTTCATCTGTAATAGATATTGAACCGGAGGCGATATCAGCCGTACCGGTAGAAACTGCCATGATAAGAGCTGAGAAATTAGCTTTTGATACTTCGACGGTCATACCGAGCTCTTTAGCCATCATCAGAGCAAGTTCGGCTTCATAGCCTGCTGAGCTGCCGTCATCATCGACATATGACATCGGCACCTGTGTAGAATCGTGAATATAGCGGATCTTTCCGTTCGGTGCATCATATCCGGTATACTCGGACATATCAATATGCATCATATCCGGATCACCGGAAAACCATTTTTCACTAAGCTCGTCCAGCGTCCCGTCTTCTGAATACTTTATTATAAGCTCCGATATTTTATCTGTGAGCTCACCGTCTTTTGTCATTGCAAAGCCGTAACTATCCGTTTCTACTGCATCTTTAAAAACTTTTAAATCCGGATTCTGAGCGGCTACAAATCGCGCATTCGGTTCATCAAGCGCAACCGCATCAACATAATTGCTGCGCAGCGCAAGTATCATACTGCTTATGTCATTATAATATTTGTTATTTATATCAAGAATAGCTTGGGCCAATATCCGGTCAAATACAGTACCTGTCTGACTGGCGATAATGGCTCCGTTAAAATCGGATATCTCAGTGAATCTTGCATGCTCGGAAGAGCCCTCTTCACAGCCGGTTGCAAAAAGGCAGCTAAGTGAAACTGTTATTAATATCAAAATGAGTGATACTATCCTCTTCGGTTTTCGCATTTTTTCTCCTTGATGTTGACCTGTTTTGTTAATTATATAATATGTGTAAAGAAAACACTACCGGCAAATAATTATAATTCGCGCTTTTTATAGAACACGATTGAAAGACGCCAGGATAAAGCATATATGCATATTCCCAGCACTGCCAGCAGAGCAAATAAAAGTGTTGACGGTGCTTCACTGGCCTCTTCAAAATTGAAAACATTTGAAAAAATAAATCCTGCGCCGCATACAACACCTATCATCACATAATAGGCAATGCGTCCCTTCTCAACTCCGTTTCTGAAAATCAGCGGGAGCGGAATCGCTGACGCAAGCAGTGATACAAGAAGAAGCGAAAGCATAATCACTAAGAATTCTTCTGCCGCAAATGAGCCTACCAAATTCATCCTGACTATCTGAACCGCACCTGATACTATAAGTACTACTGTCTGGGCAACAAGCCCGATAATATATTTCTCTGATACAAACAGGCTTCTTGATACGGGAAGCGAAATGCTGTACTGCGCAAAGCGGCTGCTTTCATCATAGGCAAGAAGGTTAATTGGAATCATGCCGCACAAAAGGCACGGATAATATATGAAAAATGTATTTCCACCCAAGAAAGAGACTACCAGAAAAATCACAACGATCAAAAGATATGATTTACAGTAAGCCCGTATCATATAGAGATCTTTTAATAATAATCCTTTCATCTTACTTAGCCTCCTTAACCATATATACGAATATTTCCTCGATGCTCACGCGGCTGACTTTAATGCCGGAGGGGACTGCTTTTCTGCGGACTATTGCTTCGGTTCCGTACTGATTGGTTTTTTTATGAAGCACAGCGTCTTCGGGGATTTTCTTTAATTGATTTTCATTACAATGGACGATTCCGTACTCAGACAGCAAAACATCCTTCTCCTCGCAGAGCATTAATTTGCCCTTGTGAAGGAACGCAATGTAGTCGCATAGCTTCTCAAGATCGCTGACTATATGTGATGATATCAGTATCGAATGATCCTCGTCCCGCGTAAATTCGCCGAGAAGTTCTACTACTTCATCACGCACTACAGGGTCAAGGCCGGAGGTTGCTTCATCGAGAAGCAAGAGTTTTGCTCCGTGCGAGAGCGCAATTGCGATACCGGTTTTCATCTTCATGCCGCGGGAATATTCTTTGAACTGTTTTTTGTCCAGCAGGGCAAATTGCTGCGTCAGCTTTTCATATGCAGCTTCGTCCCAGTTCTTATATATGCCTTTCATTACTTTACCAATCTGCGGGGCTGTAAGGCACTCAGGAATGCCGACTTCATCCATCACCACGCCGATGTCATCTTTGGTGAGGGTAAGCTCTTCACTGCTGTCCTTGCCGAAGATCTTAATCTCACCGCCGTCTTTGTGAATCATATCGAGGATGAGCTTTATAGTTGTGCTCTTTCCTGCTCCGTTCTCGCCTATGAGGCCCATGATGCAGCCGCTTGGCAGAGTAAGGCTAAGTCCGTCAAGCTTGAACCCCGTGTATTCTTTGGTCAGATTATTAATCTCCAGTGCGTTCATTATTCTTCCTCCAAACAAAATTCAACCATTTCGATAATATCTTCTTTTTTCAAATTGCAGGTCTTCGCAAGTCTGATAATTTCATCAATATTTGCCTCGATACACTCTGATAAAATGCTTCACGAATGCTTCAATCTGCTGCAAGATTTCTGCTTCCTTTTCCGGCTCACGGTCACAGTAATGAACGAGCGATGTGATAGGAGCGGTAAAAGCCAAAGCAAGCATATCCGGGTCTTCTGCTATCAATAGCCCTGCATCTATCATCTTTTCAAAAATGCTCTTAAATATCGCTTTGGTATCGTTCAAAAAATGCTCAGTTGCAAGACTTCTTACCTGGCTATCATGGAATTGCTCCGTCAAGAGAAGTTTCCTTGTCAGGATGACTTTCTCATCATGGATCGTAAAATCAACCATGCGCATTACAAGAGGCAGTAATTCCTCACAAGATGTCGGAATATCCGGCAGATTCTCAGCCGAGCCGAAACGTTCGCTGTAATAGACTTCCATCTTGTGAAGCAGAGCATTCCAAATGGCTTCTTTGCTCTCATAATGGCTGTAAAGTGCTGATTTACTAAGTCCCATTCCTGAAGCAAAATCTCGCAGATTTGTCCCCTTGTAACCATTTTCCACAAAACTTACCAATGCTTCGTCGAGAATTCTATCTTTCGTCTCTTTGCCCATCTTAGCCCTCCGTAAATAGCGCAAAGCGACCGATTGGTCGCAAGTGTAATTATAGTGACCACTCTGTCGCTTGTCAAAGGAATTCATCGAAAGAATCGAAAGAATTTTATTTTACAATATATTTGCCTTTTCCGTGACCTGTAACTGCTTTGATTTTTCCTGCTTCAAGTAATTTTTTGATCAGGGCAGATGCCGGAGATGGTGTGATACCTAAAACATCGACTACATCGCTTCTTCCGAACACCGTAGTTTTCCCGAATGCGGCAACCAATTTTTTGTATTGTTTTTGTTGATGTGGCGTAAGCGTAGCTTCAATGTCCTGTTTTTCTTCACCAATATCCTGTTTTTGACCATCAATGTCCTGTTTTTCGCTGAATGTCCCACTTATATGCATACTTCTGTTATGCAATTCGTTTTTCTCATTCAGCAAAAGATTTCTCAAAAACAGTTCCAAAAATACGGTTGTCCCGTGAACGCCGGATTTCAGATCATTGTAGTTGGCACGCACAAGCGCATTTCTGAAATACCATGCATTTTCCGCAAAAATATCGTTTGTTGCTTCATAACCGAGATAACGCAGGTATTTTATAAAAAATACGGCCGTTGTTC
>JAZRXC010000055.1:0-19774 GCA_045600025.1 Lachnospiraceae bacterium | reverse complement strand
ATCAAGGTTAACAATATCCTGAATCTTCATCGTCACATCATCTTCGGTATAAATAAATACTACACCGAGTTTTGAAGTTGCGTCAGGTACTATAGGTGTAAGAACTGACAGATATGCATATCCGCCTGCGCCTATTGTAAGACGACCGATAGCTGATAAGGGATTAATTGCAAGACCTGTGTATCCTTCTCTCGCTTCTTCAAAAGCTTCCTTCGCTACTTCATCTAAAGTGCCTTCGGTTTGTTCAGTATAAGGCGTGAATCCGCCGACCATAACCGCTCCGTCGTCTGCTTCTCCCGCAGGCTCTGCCGCATCAGCAAGATCGTCAAGAACAAAATCACATATGTCTGTAACCTCTGCATTTCCCTGAAGATCCTGATAGATGTAGAGGACTTTAAGCTTAGGATTTGCGCCTATTACGACTGCTGTCTGCTTGCAAAGAATCGCGTAGTTTATTCCGGCAACAACCTGTGTTCCGAGGAGTGCAATCGGATCATACATTGCTCCGTCAAAGCCCTCCATGGCTGCATCAAACGCCTTTTGCGCCTCTTCTGTAAGTTCCACCTTATTGATTCCGTCATATACTGCCCAGGTCTCAAATTCCGGATTAGGCTGTGTAGGATCATCGATCGGTAAAGTAGGGCTTTCTGTTGTGGGCTCTGTAGGTGCCTCTGTTGTGGGCGCCTCGGTTGTGGGTTCTTCTTCTGCGCCGCAGGCTACAAGTGACACAGCCATGCATCCGCATAATACAATTGCTAATAATTTTTTCATAACATAACCTCCTAAAAGTTTAAGTTATTATATCACTATATATCTGAAAATAAACAAGTTTACAATTATTTAACAAATTATAATTCTATAATTCTTGATACACCGTATCTGGGAGCGACGTCTACTTCCACAGTATTTATTCCCGCCATAGTAAGCTCCATCTTTACGGCTTCGCGTGCAAGCTCAGGATAGTTGTTTGTTTCACTTAAATGACTGAGCATTATATTTTGCATATTACCACTGCATAGTTTTACTGCAAGCTGACCTGCGGTTTCATTTGACAGATGACCTTTTTCACTGAGTATTCGATGCTTTAAGAGATACGGATAAGGGCCTGCCTGCAACATGCATACATCATGATTTGCCTCTAAAAGCAGTGCCGATAAGCCACCAAGCATTTCAATAAGTGACGGATTAGGTTCTCCTATATCGGTTACTATAGCGGCTGATTTATCCTCACAGTCAAATCTGTATATTACAGGCTCGGCAGCGTCGTGGCTTGAAGCTATTGCATGAATGTGCATATCTCCGAAGTTAAATTCGCTGTTGCTCTTTATTATATTAAAGGCCTCTTCAGGAACTCTTCCCAAAAGGTTTTTGCTCATGATTGCGTCATAGGTGCCTTCAGTGAGATAAACCGGAAGTTCATAACGCCTCAGAATTACGCCGAGTCCGCCTATATGGTCACTGTGCTCATGTGTAATAAACACTCCGTCAATGTCGCCAATCCCAAGCCCTATCCCGGCAAGATTTTCAGATAGCGCTTTACATGTAATTCCTGCATCTACAAGAATGTTTCTCTTTTGGGTTCCTATGTATATTGAATTTCCGCTGCTGCCGCTTGCAAGCGTCGCGATTTTCATCACTGACATTTTTATAATCCTAACTGTCTCAAGTTGTTGTCGATTTGAATATATGTCTGCTCGGGCGTGCCGGTATTATCAATAATCCTGTCTGCATATGATTCATATTCTTCATCGGATAATTGATTCGACATTGTAACCTCTGCGTGTTCCTTTGTATATCCACGGTCGCTTTCCAGACGCTTAAGTCGCGAAGATTTATCGGCAAATATGTACCAGATTTCATCGCAGTAGTCTAATAGTCCGCCTTCTTCGGGCAGCGCAGTTTCTATAACGGTAAGTCCCTTAGCATTTGCCACTATTTCATCCACAGCTTTTCTTACTGCGGGATGAATAATCGAATTAATAAGTTTAAGTTTATTCTTATCGGAAAATATAATATCTGAAAGCTTCTGCGAATCCATCGTTCCGAAGGCAGAAAGAATGCGTGCCTGAATATCAGCGCTTTTTTTCAGTTCTTTTGCTATCGAGTCCATTTGATAGACATCAGCGCTGTAATTGCTCTTTAAGTAATCAAGCACAATGCTTTTCCCTGATCCTACGCCGCCAGTAATTCCTATAATGAGTTTCATCTTATTTTGCCTCATACCAGTTATTTCCGGTCTCGATTCCTATCTCAAGCGGAACTGAAAAATCCGCTGCGCCGCTCATACATTCTTTAAGTAATTCAATCACAACATCTTTTTCGGAAATCGGGGCTTCAATTAAGAGTTCATCATGCACCTGCAGAACAATTCGTGCCGATAGTCCTCTGCTCGTCAATTCTTTTTCAACTGAAAGCATCGCAATCTTCATAATGTCTGCCGCAGTTCCTTGTATCGGGCTGTTCATAGCAACTCGTTCACCGAACTGGCGCTGCATATAGTTTGCTGATTTAAGCTCCGGTATAGGTCTCCTGCGTCCGAATAATGTCGTTACAAAGCCATTGTTCTTAGCATCCTGCACCTGTCTGTCAAGAAATTCTTTTACGCCCGGATATGTCTTGAAATATTCGCTTATATAGTCATTTGCTTCTTTTCTTGATATGGAAAGTCCTTCAGACAGCCCGAATGCGCTTATGCCATACACTATTCCGAAATTAACAGCCTTCGCATTACGACGCTGCTCGGGTGTTACCTCATCAAGCGGTACATGAAATACTTCAGATGCGGTAATTGCGTGTATATCCGCTGCACTGTTGTATGCTTCTATAAGCCTTTTATCACCGGACATATGCGCAAGGACTCGAAGCTCAATCTGAGAATAATCCGCATCGACAAAAATGCACCCCTCTTTGGGAATAAATACTTTCCTGAGCTCGCGACCAAGTTCTGTGCGTACGGGAATATTCTGCAGGTTAGGGTCCGTGCTGCTTATACGACCGGTTGTAGTTACTGTCTGCTGGAAATGTCCGTGTATTCTCTCATCTGCGCCGATATATGCATCCAGTCCGTCAGCATAAGTGCTCTTAAGTTTTGCATATGTGCGATACTCGAGAATTGCAGGGACTATTTCGTGCGCACTTACAAGTTTTTCAAGCACATCCGCCGCTGTTGAATATCCGCTCTTGGTTTTCTTTCCTCCCGGCAGCTGCAACTTGTCAAATAGTATCTCTCCAAGCTGCTTTGGCGAATTTATGTTAAACTCTTCTCCCGCCAATTCATATATTTTTTTCTCGAGGCCTTCAAGCTCGCCGGCAAGCTCTGTTCCGTAAGCGGCCAACGCCTTCCTGTCAACGCGAATTCCCGCCTGCTCCATATGGTGCAGTGAAAATGCTGCCGGCATTTCTATATTATCAAACAATTCTTTCATACCTGCATTTTCAAGTTTATTTATCACCAAATCAATTGCCGCAAAGGGTACCGTTACGAGGTGGCAAATATAGCTATCCAGTACATCCGGATCAATTGTCAGCGGTGTCTTTTTTGAAAAAATTTCTGCGCCTGACGGCATAACTTCATCAAGGAAATCTCTCGCAATATCTTCATATTCGTAGCTGTTTCTTAAAGGATCAATCAGGTAGGCAGCTATTGATGCATCAAGATAAATATTCGATTGAGGGAGTTTCAGCGTGCGTAGTATTTCAGCAAGACCGATTGTCACGATATGGCCACCGCATCCGGCCATACAATCTGCAAGTTTAATTATTGCCTCCCTAATCCAGTCTTCATCTAATGCAAAGAAGCATGTTATGTCATAGACTTTCTCACCAAAGTATATTATGAAATGATTCTCATCAAATATGTTTTTATAAGAAATGGCAACTTTTACATTCTTGCATGCTTTTGCGATAATCTCTTCTGCCTGAGAAATATCATTTGTTTTAACAACCTCAGGATTTGGAAGCTTCGGTACAATTATTGCTTCCTCTGCCTTATCTGAGTTGGCAAAAGGATTGACTGCGGCGAGTGCTTGCGATTCGGGTTTTGCTGTATTTGCACTATGGCTATAGCCTTTATCCGTAAAGCGCTTCATCAAACTCTTTAATTCCAGCCGTCCCAGTATCTGATAAGCATCTGTCGTATAGATGTTGCTCTTTTTAGTGTCAGAAATATCCGCCGAAAGAGGTGCCTCGCAGCATATTTTTGCAAGATCATAGCTAAGCCGGGCCATATCGAAATGCTCGCGTATAGCATTTTGAGCGCGTGTGGGCTTTACTTCATCAATGTGTTCATTTACCTCACTTATGCTGTGAAACTGTGCAATAAGTGATTGCGCCGTCTTTTCTCCGACACCGGGAACACCGGGAATATTGTCCGAAGTATCTCCCTGAAGTGCTTTTACATCTATGAACTCCTCCGGTGTAACGCCGTATTCCTCGAGCAATCTCTCGGGAGTATATATCTCATATGTGGTAACACCGCTCTTCGTCTTCGGAATAAACTGTGTGGTATGAGGAGCGAGAAGCTGGAATAAGTCTCTGTCTCCTGATAATATATCGGCATCAATACCGGCATCGTTGCATTTTTTTGCCATAGTTCCGATTATGTCATCTGCTTCATATCCCGGCTGTTCAAGTATGCATATGCCGCTGGCGCGCAGTAAATCTTTCAGAATCGGCACCTGCATATGAAGTTCCTCAGGCATCGGTTTACGGGTTCCTTTATATCCTTCAAACATTTTGTGGCGGAAAGTAGGCTCTTTTAGATCGAATGCAACCGCGATATAGTCCGGATTCTCCTGATCTATAAACTTGTACAGAATATTCATAAAGCCATACACGCCATTGGTAGGAATGCCGCTTCCGTTTGAAAGCGGAGGCACTCCGTAAAAGGCTCTGTTTATTATGCTATGACCATCTACAAGTAGTATTTTTTCTGCCATTTTTTTACCTTTCGCCCCATATAAATCATTTTATTTAGATTTTATCACATTATATATAATCTTGAAAGAAGAATAACAATATGATAATATAATACGGTCAATATTTACCTGCGCCGGCGTGGCGGAACTGGCAGACGCGCGGGACTCAAAATCCCGTGGTGGCAACATCGTGCGGGTTCGACCCCCGCCGCCGGCATAAGCTTGGTTTAGTATTGGCTTTTTATTTTATATAAAAACTTCTCCGGAGAAATAATGTTATGATTTTTTCAATGAAAGGTTACATCGATCCCGGAACGGGTAGTATGCTTTTTGCAATCCTTATTGGTCTCATCGGAGCAGCCAGTTGGATGATAAAAGGCTTATTGGTAAAAATCCGTTTTTTCCTAAGTGGTGGAAAAAGCGCAGATGAAAAAAACTCAAAATTACCCCTTGTTATTTTTTCAGATGATAAAAGATACTGGAACGTCTTCGAACCCGTTTGCCGCGAATTAAGCAAACGCGGCTTTGACACCGTCTATATGACCGCTTCTCCTGACGATCCCGCTTTAAACTGTACATATGAACATTTTACCCCTCAGTTTATCGGTGAGGGTAATAAAGCTTTTGCAAAATTGAATTTTCTCAATGCGACTATTGTTTTATCTACCACTCCTGGTTTGGATGTGTATCAATGGAAACGCTCAAAAAATGTAGATTATTACATTCACATTTTACACGCTGCCTGTGAAGTAACCGGCTACCGCATGTTTGGTCTGGATTGTTACGATGCCGTTATGGTATCCGGTGAATATATGATACGCGATGAGCGAAAGCTCGAAGAAATCCGAAATCTACAGCCTAAGGAACTTGTAATAATCGGTATCCCTTATATGGACGAGATGGCAAAACGTCTTGCCGATAATCCTCAAGTTGATCGAGTTGGTAAAACAGTCCTGCTTGCTCCGTCATGGGGACAGAGTGCAATCTTCAGCAGATACGGTGGAAGAATCATTGATATCTTACTTTCAACGGACTATCACATCATAGTTCGTCCTCATCCGCAATCTTTCAAATCCGAAAAGGAAATGATTGATAAACTTATGTCTGAATATTCGGACTCTGACAGATTAGAGTGGAACCGCGATACAGACAATTTTGAAGTATTAAAAAAGTCTGACATATTAATTTCAGACTTTTCCGGCGTGCTTTTCGACTTTTCACTTATATATGATAAGCCTGTTATATATACGGATACTAACTTTGATAATAGTCCTTATGACTCATGCTGGCTTGATACCCCATTCTGGACATTTACTGCTCTTCCGAAAATCGGCGAGCAGCTAACTTCCGACAAGCTAGAACAGCTTCCCGAATTAATTACCAAATGCTTATCTGAGCCTAAATATACAGAAGGAAGAAAAGAAGTACGCGATGAGACCTGGTGTTACCGTGGCGAAGGTACTATGCGTGCAGTTGATTACATAATAGACAAATATAATACTCTGACCAATTCGGAAGAAAAAGAGGATAAGTGATATGACCTTGGGGACTATCTTAGAAACATTTCTGCTGAAACCACTCGAGCTGATTTTCGAAGTAATATACAAAACTGCTGTTAATTTTACATATGATCCCGGACTTGCTATTATTTTTCTTAGTCTGGCAATAAATCTGTTGGTTCTTCCGCTTTATATGCGTGCTGACGCAATGCAAGCTGAAGAGCGCGACATAGAAGCCAAATTGAACAAATGGGTAACTCACATCAAGAAGACATTCAAAGGTGATGAACGCACCATGATGCTTCAGATGTACTATAAGCAGAACAATTACAGTCCAACACAAGTTCTTCGTAGCGCTGCTTCTCTCCTGCTTGAGATTCCTTTTTTCATTGCAGCTTACAGATTTCTTTCAGGTCTTGAATTGCTTCAGGGAGCAACACTTGGACCTATTTCTGACTTGTCACAACCTGATGGTCTATTACAAATCGGAACTTTATCAATAAACATTCTTCCGATTATTATGACAATTATTAATATAATATCCTCCGCTATCTTCTCAAAAAGCTATCCATTGAAAACAAAAATTCAATTATATGCAATGGCTGCATTTTTCCTTGTTTTTCTATATACTTCACCCGCAGGCCTTGTTTTTTATTGGACACTAAATAACCTATTTTCTCTTATCAAGACAATATTATACAAAGTCAAACACTCAAAGCTTATTATTGCAATCATTTCTGCCTGGGCAGGCATTGCAACAATTCTGTTAATAGCCATCCCCGTCTTCTTCTCCGGGTTAAGACGAAACGGAATATTTGTAGGTATGTGTGGCTTACTTCTGTTTTTACCGATTGTTACATATGTTCTTAAGGCCAACGGAAAAAGGATTAATATATATAACAGACTACCTGAGAAAGATCCCCATACAAAAAGATTCATATTCTCTGCAATTTTCTTATCTGTGTTGACCGGTCTGTTAATTCCTTCTGCTGTCATAAGTGCATCGCCGCAAGAGTTTTTAGACGTAAACTATTTCGTTCATCCGCTTTGGTATCTTGCTCATTCTTTCCTTTTGGCATCGGGGTTATTTATTCTTTGGTTTGGCGTGTTTTATTGGCTATCCTCAAAGAAATCAAAAGCAATTTTTGAATATATCATGTTCGCATTATGCGGCATCTCTATTGTTGATTATCTCTTCTTTGGGACAGAATTCGGTAACATGTCTTCCGATTTGATTTTTGATGGTATTCTGTACTACTCAATGACGCAAATCGCGATTAATGGCCTTATATTGCTCGTTGTCGCTATATTATTTGCTGTTATCTTTAATAAATTCAGCCGTTATATTCCCGGAGCAGTTGCAGTTGCTACTGTTGCTTTTATATGCATGGCAACAATAAATTGCGTTAAAATAAATGATTCCGTATCTAAAGTGGAAGTCCCGACAAAAGCCCAAGAACAGCCGACATTTACGCTTAGTAGAAATGGTAAAAATGTTGTTTTCATAATGCTTGATAGAGCTCTCGGAGAATATATCCCATATATTATGAACGAAAATCCTGCGTTAAAAGAACAATTTTCCGGTTTTACATATTATTCGGATGTTGTATCTTTTGGCGGAACTACAAATTTCGGTTCACCGGCGCTATATGGCGGATATGAATATACACCTGTTGAATTAAATAAGCGTAACACCGAATTATTGAAGGATAAGCAAAATGAAGCGCTTCAGGTTATGCCGGCATTATTTGATTCGATTGGATATGACGTCACAATATTTGACCCCACATATGCCGGTTACTCCTGGACTCCGGATTTGTCTATCTTTGATAAATATGAAAACTTCAGAACATTTAATGTAGATGGTTATTTCTTGGGTGAATCTGTAAAGATAAGCCAAGTTCTTCATAGAAATAGAAACTTCTTCTGCTACAGTCTTACAAAGATAGCACCTGCATTTGCCCAAGAGTTCTTGTACGATAAAGGACAATACAATCAAATTCTTCGCGCCGATGAGGACACCAGCGGTCAAGTAGCTGTTAACTTGAGCATTGCTACCGGAACAAATGTAAGTTTTATGGAATCATATTCCACACTTCAAAATATGACAAATATGACTGTACTAAATGATAACCCTCAAGGCTCATTTTTTATGATGACAAATGATACTACTCACGAGCCACAACTGCTTGCTGAGCCAAGCTATACTCCTCAAAGCAGTATTAATAACACAAAATACGACGAGGAGAATGCTTCCCGCTTTAATGTAGACGGAAATATACTGATGATGTACAACGAGTATCAAATGAGTCATTATCACGTTAATATGGCTGCATTAATCCAGTTAGGAAACTGGTTTGATGATCTTCGTGAAATGGGTGTTTACGATAACACCAGAATTATTCTGGCTGCGGATCATGGTCGAGGAATGTGGCAGCTTGAATCTCTCATAACTAATACAGGTATGGACATTGGATCATATTATCCTTTACTAATGGTTAAGGATTTTAATAGCACTGAATTTTCTACTTCTGAAGAGTTTATGACAAACGCCGATGTACCTGTAATCGCAATCAATGGATTAATTGATAATCCAATAAATCCTATGACAAATAAGAAACTCACAAATGAAGACAAATACGCACCGGAATTATATATATTTGATTCGAATTTATGGGAAATAGACACTAATAACGGCACCACTTTCCTGCCCGGCCCGTGGTATTCCATGTCAGAATCAATATGGAAAAAAGAAAACTGGAAGCTTGTTGCAGAGGATGCTATATTCCCTTACTAAATAGGCATAAAAAAACTCCGGCCGATTGACCGGAGTTTTTTTATTTGCAGTTTATTTTTCAGCAGCTTCTTTTATGTTCTTAATCTCTTTTGCAACCTTTGCATCAGTTATCTTTGTCTTACCGACAAAACGATTGATAACGTCAGGAACGATATCCATAACCTTCATTGCTGTGGTCTGGTTCTTAATATTTATAATGCGTGTACTGCCGTCTTTTACTACAAGGATTGCACTGGGGCTGAGTTTAGCACCCATGCCGCCGCCTTCGCGGTTCTTTTTCTTGTCTGCGGCTGCAGCAGCGCCGGCGCCTACACCAATAGACACATCAACAAGAGGAATCATTATAGTCCCGTCTATCTCAATAGGCTCTCCTACTGAAGTCTTCGCTGTTGCAAAGCCCTCAAGACCGTTTAACAAAGTCTCAACAACTTTTCCGAAATTTCCGTCTGTCATAATCATTCTCCTTTTTTAATCCAGGACTGCACCGTAGGATCATTCCATAGTACAATCACAAATATCAATAAATGTATTAATCTTAAATGGCCTTTAAACCATAGATTTCCGTCTATTACTTCCTCATTGAATTCTCCTGTCAACCGAAAATGTTCAGAAGGGGGAAGTATTGCGTAATATACTGCAAGGATCTTGCCTGTAGTTGATGGATCCGCAAAACCTATTCTTGCGCCGCCTTTTATCTTCCGCGGGCGGAAATGTTTAAGAAGCTTTACGGTACGATCCAGTACCAACTTCGCAGCGCGCTGATTCTCAGGATCTTCTACCTGATTTTTATAGTATAACGCTTTTTCATATAGCGTTGTTATTTTTTGCTTAATATTTTGATATTTTTCCTGAAGCTTTTCTTTAAAACTCTTCTTCGCTTCTTCTTTTACTGTTTCGGTGACTCCTGCATCCTCTACCTTGTCGCAAACCGTTTTATCGTCATCTGCTTGTGTTTCTTCTTCAGCTAAGATATCATTTAATTCTTCTTCACTGATTTCTTCCGGATTATCAGTTACGATCCTTTCCTCTGCTGTGGGTATAACTTCCGGTGAAACTGCTGACGGTATATTTTTTTCAACAGGTTCGGTTTTATCTTCTTTTTTTCCGAAGTTCTTAATCTTAATGAATAGCACCCGCAATGCGCCATTAAAACCATTTGCCGTGTCAAAATGTACCTTTAAGTTTATTATGTGCAATAGCCACGAAGCACCTGCCGAAACATCAGCATCTACAGGGTCAGCCTTTTGGGCATTGCCTTTGAATTTATATCTGATGGGGACAAATAACAGTGCCAGCAAAATCAACAATAACAGTGCTATCAATCCTGCCAAGACAAGGCCTATTATTTTCAGTATGGTGAGCACAACTGTCATTTGCCTGCCTCCCGTTGCCTTGCTTTAAGAAACTCTTTTATATCAGCCTTGCCGGTTAATTGCATGGATTCGTTTACTATGCGGGCGACAAGATCAATGGCGTCCTCCCGTCCGAAAGCAATACCGACTATTACTATTTCCTGGTCTTTGTAGTAATCGTTTTTTAATTCAAGTGTTCGAATAATATCAAGCTGATCATATCCGCTCGGGGGCAGAATCAAAGCATAGCTGTCAGAAGGCGCATTTTCCGCCTTAATGCCTCTGATTATTTCTGCTTTTTTTGATGAAGCTGCCTTACCTATGTAAAGCGGTGTAACCCATTTCATAACTGCCTCTGCGGATTAATTTCCGCCTTTTAACACCTGTCTGTTAGTATATATATAATCAATTACGGAAATAATGCTAAGCGCAACCGAAGCAAATATAAGTACTTGCTCCAATATAGTCCACCAAAGCATATCAAAATGCAATAAAAGTGCGATAGTCATGGCCATCTGTGTAACTGTTTTGGCTTTACCCCATATTCCCGCCGCAATCACTATGCCTGCTTCAGAAGCCACAAGTCTGAATCCGCTTATAACGAATTCGCGCCCGATAATAATAACTACCACCCAAGCAGGAATACGTCCCATTGCCGTAAGGCAAACGCATGCAGAGCACACAAGGAGCTTATCTGCGAGCGGGTCCATGAATTTACCGAAGTTTGTAACGAGATTGCGCTTTCTGGCAATATATCCATCCAGAAAATCCGTAAAGCTTGCAACTACAAATACAATCAGGGCCAATATATCAGCCATTCCTTTGGGAAGTCCTAAATCGATCTCCAAAAGAACAACGAAAACCGGGACCATAGCTATGCGAAAAATTGTAAGTTTGTTGGGTAAGTTCATTCTATCTCCTCACCATACAAATCATATTCTGAAGAAGCAGTAACTACCGCTTCGATCATGTCGCCACTCATAAGCAAACGATTACTTTTAAGAAAGAATAAGCCGTCAACATCCGGAGCATCTCTATATGTTCTTGCAACGTATATTTCATCATCGGGAATATATCCTTCAATAAAAGCAGTGAGTTGCTTACCTATCATCGAGGCGGCAATCTCGGAACTGATTTCCTGCTGCAAGCTCATAATAGCATCACGGCGTGCTTCTTTTACTTCTTGCGGAATTTGATCAGGCATGCTGCCTGCCGGTGTGCCCTCTTCTTGCGAATAAGCAAAAACGCCAAGTCTGTCAAAGCGGATTTCACGTACAAACTCTAAATCAGTATCAAAGTCCGCTTCGGATTCACCGGGAAATCCGGCAATAAGCGTAGTTCTTAATGCAATATCAGGTACGGCTTTTCTAAGCTTTGCTATACGTTCTGTTAGTTCTGCTCTATTTGTGCATCTGCCCATGCGTCGCAGCACAGCATCAGATGCATGTTGAATCGGCATATCAATGTAATGCACGAGCTTAGCCGACTCACTAAATGTATCAATCAGCTCATCTGTAACCTCTTCCGGATAGCAATACAAAAGCCTTATCCAACGAATTTCTTCTATTTGTTCAAGCTGCTTGATAAGCTCCGGAAGCGCTTTCTTGCCATATATGTCCTGACCATATACTGTCGTCTCCTGTGCTACAAGAATCAATTCTTTGACGCCGATAGCAGCATATTCTTTTGCCTGGCGAATTATCTCCGGAATCGGCACGCTGCGATAATTACCTCTTATACCCGGAATTGCACAATAAGTGCACCTTTTATTGCAGCCTTCAGCTATCTTAATATAAGCAAAATGTCCGCCTGTGGAGCACACTCTCGGAAGTTGTTCTTCAACAGGAAGGCTTATATCCTTAAATAACTTAATCTTCTTTTCTCCGGCTTCTAACCGATGTATAACATCACCGATCTGTGAATATGCCGTAGTTCCGATAGCTGCGTCTACCTCAGGGAGTTCGTCAAGGAATTCGTTCTTAAAACGTTCAGCGAGGCAACCTGTAACAATCAGATATCTGCATCTGCTGCTAACCTTGTGCCTCGCCAAATCAATTATTGTATTTATGCTTTCTTCCTGCGCATCCCCGATGAAACTGCAGGAATTAACTATAATTATATCTGCACTCTCCGGAGCGTCTGTAAAGGAATAACCATTACGTGACAATATGCCCAGCATCACCTCTGAATCACAGAGGTTTTTGTCACACCCCAAGCTTGTCAGAAAAACCGTCATGCCTGTGCGCTATCCTGAGCCTCTGCTTCTTCGAAGTCATCTCCGGTTTCCTTGATGATATGAACTTCATCATTCATGAATTCATCAACTGCAACCGAAAGAGCCTTCCTCTTAGCGGGAACGTATGATGCTCCTTCCTTAAAACGCTTACGTTCTTCTGCAGATGTAATCTGGCGGGCACGCTTAGCAGTGCCTAAAACAATTGAATATCTGCTGGCGACGATAACTTCATCGCCCGTCTTATCTTGGTTAACCTTTTCCATTAATTCTTTGTATGAAGGATGTAACATTTTTGTCTCCTTAGTCTTCTATATATTCTTTTAATTCCTTGCAAATTCTTTCTGTGAGTCTTAAAGCGGCTTCTCTTTCCGCCTTATCCTGCCCGCCGGCGAGAATGCAAGTTTCAAGCGCGTCAACCGTATCGGAAAGATTGTCGTTGGTCAAAATTGAGGAATATTCTTTTGCGAAATTGCCTTCTGTTACCGCTGTTGCAAGACGCTCTCTTATTTCGCCGAATGTTTCCGTCCCTCTGCCGGATATACGTCTGTATAGCACTTCTGCTGACGGCGGAATCATAAATATGGTGCAGACGTCACTACGCTTGGCAGTTATTTGATGCATACCGTGAAAATCTATGTCGAGAATAACATTCTTTCCGTCAGCAAGGAGTCTGTCTATAGGCTCTGCGGGTGTTCCGTAATAATTGTCGCCATAAACATTGTACTCAAGAAGTTTACCCTCAGATATCATATTACGAAACTCTTCACGGGAAATAAAATAATACGCCTCGCCATCTACTTCTCCGGGTCTGGGGCCACGAGAAGTGGCAGATACCGAAAAAGCATATCTGTCCGGATACTTTTTCATAAGCTGCGCTATAGCGGTTCCTTTTCCTACTCCTGAAAAGCCGGATATAACTATCAATTTACCCTGTGCCATTGTGTCTCCTCTTGCGAGTTTATTGACTTATATACCTTTGCCAATTATAATTCTATTTGCATTTATAGTCAACTTTTATTCCTTTAGTATAAGGTTTTATCGGTATTTTATGGCTTTATCCGGCGTAGTTACTGCACATCTTAGATATGAACTTGATTCGGCACTAAAAGGTGCCCGAATAGCCAAAATCGCGCAACCTGAACGCGATGAATTATTATTGACTCTAAATACCTCTTCAGAGAAATATTTGCTCGTTATTTCTGCAAATGCTTCTCTCCCTAAAATTCATTTTACAAAGCAAAACAAAATCGCGCCTATGACTGCTCCGAGCTTTTGTATGGCTCTGCGCAAGCATATCGGTAATGGTCGCATCCTCTCTGTTTCGCAGCCATCCCTAGAGCGTATTCTGAAGTTTGAAATAGAGCATCTTGATGAAATGGGGGATCTCGGACGCAAATACCTCATCGTTGAGTTAATGGGGAAGCACAGCAACATAATTCTCACCGATGCCGACGGGCGCATTCTTGACGCAATAAAACATATTTCATCAAATATCAGTTCTCTTCGTGAAGTTCTTCCGGGGCGTGAATACTTTATCCCCGATGAGCTTCAAAAAGCTGATCCATTTTCAGCGACCTTTGAATCGTTTTGCAGCATTTTTGAAAAAGATGTCCCGGCCTCTCAGCTTCTGTCCGGGAGTTATGCGGGCATCAGTTTTGCGGAAAGCTACGAGCTCTGTGACAAAGCGGGTTTGGACCCTGACGTCCCCTGTACAAAAGACAAATCATCAGAACTGTATAATGCCTTTTCGGAATTATTGGCACATATTAGATCAGCGCAATTCTCGCCGTGCATATATTACAGAAACGGTGAGCCTGAGGACTTTTCCTCTTTCACTCTTTCGCATCTCGGAAAATACGAATGCGTTCCTTGTGACTCTGCGAGCGAAATGATAGAGACGTTCTACTATGAGCGCGACATATACGGCAGAATCCGCAGCAAATCAGCTGACCTTCGTCACATCACCGATACAGCTTTATCAAGAGAATCAAAAAAACTAGACCTGCAGCAGCGCCAGTTGGCAGATACCAAAAAGCGTGACAAATATCGCATTTACGGAGATTTACTGCGCACATTTGCAGGAAGTATTTCGTCAGGTGCTTCTGAGGCAAAACTCAGTAACTACTATGATGAAGGTAAAGAAATTACGATTCCTCTTGATCCGGATTTATCCGTTCAAGATAACGCAAACCGCTATTTTGAAAGATATGCAAAATTAAAGCGCACCTATACAGCTCTTTCAGAACAAATAATAATCACTGAGGCTGCTGTTGAACACTTACAATCAATTAAGGCAAGTCTAGATACCGCCCGCACAGAGTCTGACCTTTCGCAGATTCGTCAGGAGTTATCTGAGTACGGTTACATAAAGAAAACTCAAGGCAATAAAAAAGAGCAAGTTAAGAGTCACCCTTATCACTATATTTCCTCTGACGGATATGATATGTACGTTGGCCGTAACAACTACCAAAACGAAGAGGTAACCTTCTCCATCGCAGATTCTGATGACTGGTGGTTCCACGTTAAAGGTGCACCGGGATCACATGTGATAGTGAAATGCAAAGGCTCCGAGCTTCCCGACAGAACTTTTGAAGAAGCCGCTTCTCTCGCTGCACATTATTCTTCTATTTCCGGCGGAGATAAAATTGAAGTCGACTACACTCTTCGTAAGAATTTAAAAAAGCCACCTGCCGGATGGCCGGGGCTTGTAATATATCATACAAACTATTCTTTAATTACCGGAAGCGATATAAGCAATATCCGGCAAATTGACTGATTCTAAAATAGTCCCAATATACAGATAATTATCAAAAATAATGCAACAAAGGCATTGGGTATTAATCCGATGTACCACTTTATTTTGCTCTCATGCTGTGCTATAAAGTGTCCGTAAATAACCACCCATATTCCCCCGAGTGAAATAAGAAGTGATATGGTTCCGAGAATTGCCGTAGAGATATTAACATTGCCGGCAGTAATAATCGAAAGCACGATGGCAAGTATTAGTAGTACAAGCGCCGTGCCGCCTAATATAAGAGCCGTCTTCATATAACTCATACGGTCAATATACCCGAATATCGTTTTATCTTCTTTAAACTTATTCGGATCATATGTGTATTTATTAAATTCTTCTGATTCAATCTCTGCCTGAATCGGCTTTTTCTTAAACGACCACATTTAATTATATCTTTTTACACATGGATCTTTGTTCATCCAAGGTTAAATAATACGCATTTAAAAACTCTTGTTCAAATAATTCAACTTCAGGAAGTTTCATCTCGTGGAGACGTTCAATAATACCTTCTTTTGCTCCCGAAAATTCTGTATTACCTGCTTTTTCTTCATCAATACACTTGATAAGTGCCGAAAGTCTGTCTGCGGCTTTGCATAGTTTCCAGAGATAATCGTCCCCTTCTTTTTTGAAGAAAAGCGGTTCATATATTTCCCGCATATCCTCCGGAAGCATTGACACAAGCATACCGGATGCGGAATCTTCTATATCTTTAAAGGCGTGCTGAATGTCCTCGTTATGATATTTGATCGGAGTAGGCATATCACCGGTAATAATCTCAGGGCAATCGTGAAATATTCCGATAAGCGCTACCCTATCTGCGTTGATATTTTTACCGAGGCGTGTATTGCCGAGAGTTGCAAGTGCATGGCCGATCATAGCGACTTCAAGTGAATGCTCGCTGAGATTTTCGCTGAAGGTATTGCGCATCAGCGCCCACCTGTTTATGTATTTCATTCTGGATAAAACCGCAAAAAAAGGACTGTTCATATCTGCCTCCTCATATAGTTTAATTATCAATTACAAAGTAAATAAAGTCAATAGATAGAGACAAAATAGGAGGCGGTATGCGCCGCCTCCTAAAGGAAGAATTATAAAGAAATTATTTGTTCTTATGTGTCTTGCTGTGATCAGGAGCAATAAACTCGCCGTCCTTATTCGGACGAACCTTACCTTCAGCAATGCTCTTGCGGCCGGTGTAAATATCGTTGATATTCCAGCAACCGGGGGTAGGAACAGGAAGATTTTCCATAGGAACTTCGATTACGTAAGGTTTGCCGGCCTTAGCTGCCTTAACAGCTTCCTTCATAGCGGGAAGGAACTCATCAGCTGCAAGAATACGAACTGAATCTACACCGTATGCCTTAGCAACATCTTCCCAAGCGGGATTATATGCCTTGCCGTCAGGAGTCTTGAATGCAGTACCGAAGTTGCGGTCATAGTTACCGTTCTGCAGACCATTGATGGTACCGAACTTGTAGTTATCCATGATTACCCAGATAGCGCCGATGCCCTGCTCAACTGCTGTTGCAAGTACGCAAGGGTTAGAAGCACCAAAGCCGCCGTCGCCTGTCAGGGTAATAGCAATGCGCTTCTGCTTAGCAGCTGCAAGTGCGCCGCCGAGAACTGCTGCAGCACCGAAGCCCATCGTTGCAAGACCTGATGTATGATGGATAGTACCGGGAATGTTGACGTCATACTGCTGGGCAACACCATTCTTGTTCCAGCCTACATCTGTGAAGATATATGCATCTTCAGGAAGAGCTTCCTTAACGTCCTTAAGGATACGCTGAGGAGACATAGGATAACGTCCGTCATTGCTGATAGCTACGTTGCTCTTCTTGAATGCAGCCTTAGCCTTAGCAATCTTGTTCATAAGGGCAGGACGCTGAATTCCTTCGGGCTTAAGCTTCTTAGCAGCTGCAAGAATAGCCTGAAGAGCAAACTTGATATCAGCAATAGCGCCGATTTCAACAGGGTAGTTACGTCCTATTTCAGTAGGATCGATATCAATCTGGATGAACTTGGTTACGCGAGGATCAAATGATACTCCCGGATACCAGCTGGAGCTGTCTGCCTCACCAAAACGAGTTCCGAGTGCAAGCAGAACGTCAGCCTTAGCTGTGATGGTATGAGTGAACTCAAGACCCCAGAAACCTGTCTGTCCGATCATATGAGGATCGCTGTCCGGAATACAGCCCTGCCCCATAAGAGTACGGGCTACGGGGATATCAAGGAAATCAGCAAGAGCTTTGAGTTCTTCTGAAGCCTGGCTCATAAGAACTCCGCCGCCCGCATAGATGCAAGGACGCTTAGCTGAAATGAGCTTCTTAGCAATCTTTTCTGCAGTTGCAGGATCAAGGCCGGGACGAATTGTCTCAGGGCTGTCCTGATAGGTACGAGCCCAAAGCCACTCTTCAGTCTCACGGCTGAACATATCCATAGGAACATCAACTATAACAGGACCGGGACGACCTGACTCTGCCATACGGAATGCCTTATCGAGAATGTAAGGAAGTGCTTCGGGATCATCAATGCGGTATACACGCTTAGCGATAGGGCGATAAATCTGGCACTGATCGCCGTCCTGATGCATGTTAACTTCCTGATGAGGATGACGTCCGAAATAGTAGCTGGGAACATCACCGCAGATAACTACCAGGGGGATGCTGTCAAGTGCAGCATTTGCGACACCGGTAATTGTGTTGGTAAGTCCGGGACCTACATGGCACATAACAACGCCTGCCTTGTGGGTAATACGGGCATAACCATCTGCTGCATGTGCAGCAATCTGCTCGTGACGTACGGAAATGTACTTAATCTTCTTGCTGTCGCTCATTGCGTCAAGCAGGCCGATAAGAGTATGGCCGCACAGTCCGAAGATGTACTCAACGCCTCTGCGCTCTAAGTAATCGAGCACGGCATCTGAAACTAATAATTTCTTCTTCATATTGCCTCCTTAAGGGTCTTATTACCCCAAAATAATATTCTTTTATATTTGTATCACATATAAACATATTTGACAATACCTATTTATTTAATTTATGAATAAACCTGCTTATTTCTATTGATTTCTTTCAAATTATTGAATATAAGAGGCATTATGCTATAATTTTTATCAACATGAAAAAAGTAAAAAAGGGCATAGTCATAATACTTATATGCATCATATCCATTCCTCTCGTGCTACGCACCGCGAGTCTTGTTATTATGCATTTCGTAAGCAGCGACGCTTATGACAATTCTCCCGTTGAAAAACTCGGAATCAAGCTGGACATTCCGGGAGGTCTTTCTACTTTTGCCCACGACTGGGCACCCGAAGTTCTCGTTTTTCATCCGTCAGGTTTCGGCTCATATACGGGAGATGGTTCGGATCTTACTGTATACTATAACTATCCTGCCTACTCTCCGCTTCACTTATGTAGCAATATTTACGATAAATCCTCCCCTTATTATTGCGGATTTTATGGTGCATATATCGTAAATGGAGATTACGGATTTAATGCATCAATAGACGGCTCTTATTGCGCGAATATTGACGATATACAACAAATTCCCGTATATGACTATAAATACCTCGTTTTGGCAAATTTCGGCCTGAAATCGAAGGATTTTTACATGAATCCCGAATCTGTATCTGTCACAGAAGAAGTAAAATATGCGGGACTTGACGGTTGGACTCTTGTTGATGCCTCATTCAAGGCTCCGGGCGTATGTCATAAGCCTTCGGGCTTTGCTTCCTCTTATGTGCAATATGGCGTACCGACGTATTCCTGTGATTCTGATTTTGATGAAACAGCATTGCATGCCAGAATGTACATCAAATATTTCCCCGAAAAGAGTTGCAGTGTCTGCTTTTATATCGTTGCGGCGGGAATGGATGTAATTGAAAGCTGCGACAAAGAAATATTATCGCACTCAGAACTGAACTTTATTGATTGAATTTTTGCTAATAAATAGGCCGTGCAACTTGCACGGCCATTATTATGTCAGAAATTATATTCTTGCTACTCCGCTGCGTCTTGCGGCCTCTGCTACAGCTTTAGCTACCGCAGGGCGGACACGCTTGTCAAATGCCTTGGGGATGATGTAATCGGCGCAGAGCTCATCAGGTCCTACAATGTCTGCAAGCGCATGAGCTGCGGCAACTTTCATCTCTTCATTAATATCGCTTGCGCGTACA
>JAZRXC010000054.1:0-28007 GCA_045600025.1 Lachnospiraceae bacterium | reverse complement strand
CGACGCAGAAGCGTTGGAAGAAATAACGTCGTGATTGCAAACATCATCACTGTTAGCAGGATTCTGTTTTCGGTTGCGATGATTTTGTTTCTTCCGTCTTCAATTCCCTTTGCGGTGCTTTATGTGCTATGCGGAGCGACCGATGTGCTGGACGGCTTTGCCGCGCTGAAATTGCACACGGAAAGCGAAAAGGGCGCGATGCTCGATAGCACGGCGGATCTGATTTTTGCAGTCGTCTATGCCGTGAAAGTACTGCCGCTTCTGAATCTTCCACTTTGGATATGGATTTGGACTGCGATCATCGCAACAGCAAAGATCACGAGCATTCTGATTGCAAGTAAGAGAGCACACAGATTAACGATTGACCATTCATTCGGCAATAAGCTCACGGGACTTTTCCTGTTTTTCCTGCCACTGTCGGTTTGCGTTGCAGATGTGAAATACGGTGCGACACTTGTGTGTGCCGTTGCAACGGGAACGGTAATCAAAGAAATGGCTGAGCAGAAAGAAAGGCATACATTATGAAATTAAGCGGATTTTTGATCGTAGTAAAAGACATCAAAAAAGCAGAGAAATATTATCACGACCTCTTCGGTCTTGAAATGCTACAGGATAACGACGGCAACATGATCCTTTCAGGCGGGCTTGTTTTGCAGGAGGAAAAATACTGGTGCGGCTTTATCGGCAAGGATATTATTCCGAAAAACAACGCCTGCGAGCTGTATTTTGAGGAAGAAAACGTGGATGCTTTTTATGAAATGCTGAAAACGCTTTATCCGGAAACGGAGTTTGTCAACCTGCCTATGACACACAGTTGGGGACAGCGCGTGGTACGTTTTTATGATATTGACGGAAACCTGATCGAAGTCGGAGCGCCGGTGTAAGAGGAGGGATGAATTAAATGTGTACGAGTATTATATCGAATAGAAAAAAGACTATCGTCGGCTGGAATCTTGATATCCTGGATATGGAGCACAGGGTTCGCGAGACGGAAGGCGGTGTTTATATTGAAATAAACGATAAGACTGAAGGCTGGATGCCGCTCTTCGGGGCAAATAGCAGGGGAGATTTTGTCGGAATGCCGACCTGCTGGCCATATGATGAAAGAAGTAATCCGAACGGGAATGAGCCGAATGTTATTATGCTCGATATCGAGCTGCTCACACAGAAAAAGACATTTGAAGAAGTAAAAAGAATTGCCGAAACGGAAACAGTATCCAGCGTTCCCGGTATTACATTCATGTCTTCGCTTACTGATAAGAACGGCAATGTGCTGCATATCATTCCCGGACAGGGATATAAGTATTATGAAAAGCCGAAATATCAGGTGCTTACGAATTTCTCTCCGTTCAAGATGGACAGTGAAACACATCCATGGATGGGCTGGGATAGATATCATACCGCAGAGAAAATGCTGGAGCAGGCTTCTGATGACTTTGATGTTAAAGATTGTTTTGCTATTCTGCAAAACGTTTCTCAGGAAGTCTGTCCGACAGTTGTATCAATGGTATTTGACGTTACGGAAATGAAGGTATACTGGTGTGAAAATCGTCAGTGGGACAAAATACAGGAAAAGGCTTTTGTTTAAAAACAAACTCTTGACTCTTCCCTTAAAGGATAAGATATCCATAATTATATTGGTAAACGAGGTGTTAAATGGATAGGTTAGAAGCATTTGAACTTATGCTTTCGGATATAAAAAAACAGGCGCTCTTTTTGTCAGAAGTAAAAGAAATAGAAATATTTGTGGAAAGAATAAGGAGGTACCGGGATGGAAGTGAAAGAAAAAAGTCTTGCTCTGTATGACAGAGCGTGTAAGAGTATAGCGGGAGGACATCTGTCCAATTTCAAGCAGCATCCTGGCAACCCTCAGACGTTCTTTGACCGTTTTGAAGGCTCAAAGATGTATGATGTTGACGGAAATATGTACTATGACTGGTCCCTTTCCTCCGGTCCGTGCATCCTGGGCCAGGCAAGTCCGATAGTTCAGAATGCTATCATTGAGCAGGCAAAGAAATGCTATTCGAGACAGTATACCGAGGTTCAGGTTGAGGCAGCGGAGCTTTTTTGCAAATATGTTCCCTGTGCTGATAAGATGCACTTTGCGGTTACCGGCGGCGAAAGCATGCTCTATACCATCCGCACGGCCAGAGCATATACCGGCAAGAACATGATAGTTCGTTTCACGGGGATGTATCATGGAGGAACCGATATAGTGCTTGGCGGAGTTGCCGAAAGCACTGAAGACCGGCACGCCAGGGATCTGTACAGCAAGGATGACAGCTATGCGCAGGCCTGCTATACGACAGGGCGTGCGTTCCATGCATTAGATGACACCTACCTGATTGATTACAATGATCTTGAGCAGATGGAAGCGCTGTTCAAGTCAGATGATGATATAGCCTGTGTGATTATGGAACCGGTAACTATGAATATCTCCGGATGTATGCCAGAGCCGGGATATCTTGAAGGAGTCAGAAAGCTCTGCGACCAATACGGAGTACTGCTCATTTTTGACGAAACGCTCACGGGCTTCAGAATCGGGCTGCATAGTGCGCAGGGATATTTCGGCATTATGCCGGATATGGCATCATTTGCCAAGGCTGTATGCGGCGGAGTGCCGGGGGCGGCATTCTGCGGAAAAGAAGAAATTATGAAGGTGCTGGATGATTGTACCTGTGTCATTCCCGGTACTTACAACGGAAACAGTATTGCAGCGGCGGCAATGGTGGCTGTCATCAGCGAGCTTGCGAAGAATGACGGCGCTGCTTTTCGCCGCATAGAATATCTCGGAAACATGTTCAGGGAAGGAGTGCTTGACGCAGCGAAAAAATATGACATACCTTTGATCCTGCAGGGCTTTGCAGGGGCGCTTTTTCCCTGCTTTACCGAGAAAAGCGTGATTCGCAATCACCGGGAGGCGCTGGAGTATTCTGACCTTGACAAAATGCATCGCTTCGGTGGACTGATGAAGGAGAATGGCGTTATCGGTGATGACAGATATTGCGTAAGCCTTGCCCACACAGAGGACGATGTAATTAAATCAATTGAAATTGCAGACAAGGTGCTTTCGATGATGAGGGATTAACAGAGTACCGGAAGAGAAGAATCCCAGTTTGTTCAGCTATCAAATGAGAGAAAAACACCCGAAGAACCATAATCGGACTGCGGGTATCTTTATGCCTTATGTTATTCCCATGAGGCGATGATCTCAGATAAAAGGGTAAAAGGATAGATTCTGGTTGACATACGCAAAGGAGAATCATATACTTCAAGTAAGAAAATCTTACCAACAATGTATGGAGGACTAAAATGGATGCTCAAGTATTAACTGTTTCGTCGAAAGGGCAGATATCTCTGCCGATAAATATCCGAAAAAAATTGTCTATTGATACCGGAGATAAACTTGTTGTTTACGCCTCAAACGATGCCATTATGTTAAAGACTCTCAAACTACCTTCTGTAGATGAGTTTGAAGCCGCATTGTCAGAAGCACAGGCATGGGCGGTATCTGTGGGTTACTCTGAAGATGATGTAAATGATATTATTAAGTCTGTGAGAAAGAATAAGCGCAGATGAAGATTGTTGTAGATACAAATGTTATTATTTCAGGAGTGTTTTTCGGTGGCGCACCCGGACAAGTTCTGAAAGCAATCATTTCTTCTAAGGTAACTGCTTGTGCAACTACGAGCATAGTGGACGAATATATAGAAATCATTGACGAAATGATTTCAAGAAAACAAGGTATTCAAAAATGACAAAGAAACAATTTAAATTAGTTGCCGTGATTTTAGTGATCTGCTTAATGACAGTTATATTAGCGGCATGTACGGTGACGAATACGCGTGATGATGCCAACGAGAATACCGAAGGAACTGTTATAAAATATTCTGTTTATCCTCATCTTCCGGATATGAACTATTACATCCAGACCATTGAGGAGGCGTGGGAAGCTTTGGAAACAGGTGTGTCCATTGAATACTCGGATTATGACTGTTATGTGGACGGCGAACCGACGGATGTGGATGTGATCATGTATGATGCGATTTTACTATCCCAATTTATTGCGAATGACTATCTCCTGCCAATTTCTGATGATGAGATAGAGAATATAGACGATTTCTACCCATTTACCATTAGAGATCAGCGAACCCAGGGCAGCCTTTACGGAATCCCGGCTTTTCTGTGTGGAACATTCCTGATTTATGACCAGAACAAGACGGACTTTGATGAGGTAGAAACCATTTCAGATTTGGCATCTGAACATGATTGCGTGATGCTGGCCTACGATAAAATGAAAAAATACCTTTTCCTGGAATCCTACGTTGATATTAACGGTGATGCATCCTTTATGCAAAACGCAACGGGAGATGTTTTTACGGGAGACTGTACCTCGGAGGAGGACCCCGGATATTGGGTTAACATGGCATATAATGTTTCAATCAAGGACACGATTTCGGAAAGCAAGAATCAACTGGCGGTCAAGTATGAGGAAGACTTTGCGGACGCCTACTTCGGTTATTCCGAGACCATGCGATTTATTGATGATCGCCTTAAGGATACAGCTATCAAGACAATCAGCTTTTCGGATGACGACGACACGCCTCTGTTATATGCAGATATGGTTGGTCTGACCAAGAATGTTTCCAACGAGAAAAGAGACATGTGCCTGAAGCTGGCAAACCTCATGGCAAGCAAAGAGGTGCTGCTTAATGTTTCACACGTAAATGGTGAACCGCAGTTTTTGCTGATGCCAAGAATATCCGTAAATAACGAGCTCGCGAGGGAGTCTTCGCTGTACGGAATGCTGAGAGACATTGCCTCTGATGATAAAAATTCACTTTTTAGAATGGGCGAAAACTATGATCAGGTGATGGGGAATTGAAGACTGAAACAGCAAACAGTGCACCGGTTGAAAATTCAGAAGAGGAATAACAAATAATTGCGAGTGCCATTCAAGTGAGGATTTAACAGCAAATGCTGTTTAAAAAAATATTTTTCAAGGAGAGTGCTTTTTGATTAAGTACAACACAACGGAGATTGTAGCGTAACCGGGAGGTTGCAAGTACAATCAAACACAACCTCCCAGTATTGCAGTCATCAATCATCAGGAGGAAAAATTAATGAATAAAAATGACTATATAATTCGTTTAGAGAAAAAAGAAGATTACCGAGAGGTAGAAAATCTTGTCAGAGAAAGCTTCTGGAACGTGTATCGCCCGGGATGCTTGGAGCATTACGTACTTAAATGTTTGAGATATGATAAGGACTTTGTTCCGGAGCTTGATTTCGTGCTGGAAAAGGATGGCAGGATCATCGGACAGAATGTCTTTGTCAGAACTGTTATTAAAGCAGATGACGGCAGGGATATTCCCATCATGACAATGGGTCCGATATGCATTGCGCCTGAGCTAAAGAGGCAGGGATACGGAAAGCTTCTGCTGGATTATTCTCTGGAGCAGGCAGCAAAGCTCGGCTGTGGAGCAGTCTGCTTCGAAGGAAACATTCTGTTCTACGGAAAGAGCGGATTTGCTTATGCAAGCGAGTACAAGATCCGCTATCACGGACTGCCGGAAGGAGAGGACGCTTCATTCTTTCTGTGCAAGGAATTGATTCCTGGTTATCTTGACGGAATCAGCGGAGAGTATGCTACGCCAAAGGGATATTTTGTCTGTGACGAAAATCCTGAAGGCTTTGCAACTTATGAAGCCACATTTCCCCCGAAAGAGAAGCTGAAGCTTCCGGGACAGTTATTCTAAACGATCACGGTCGGCACATCGTGGACATCCCGGTATGCCATTACGAGGGCGCAAATTTTATGAATATAACAGTTGAAAAGAATGAAGACAATCTAATAATCAGAGTCGCGGGAAGGTTGGATGAGCACACTGCAGGCGAACTCGAAACAGCGGCATATGACCTGTGCGATGATACGGACAGGCTTGTATTTGATTTCGCAGAGCTTACTTATATATCGGAATCGGGACTGCGTCTGATACTCAGCGCGTATCAGGTTATGTGGCTGAAAGGTGGAGTGCTGTGCGTAATTAATTGCGTGCCGCAGGTAGAAGAAAAGCTCAGAATCACAAAACTGAGAGAGATAATTTCATATGAGGACTTTAGTGCTGCTGATGAAACGAAGTATGACTTTGACGCACTTAGAGATGAGGTTCAAAAGAGATTATCGGCAAAGCGTTTCGAGCACTGTATGAGAGTATCGGCTATTGCAGAACAGATTTCCACTCATTTCAGAAGCAACGCGGAGAAGGCGCGTATCGCGGGAATGCTTCACGATATTGCAAAGGAGTATTCTGACGATAAGCTTCTCGAAATAGCCAGGAAAAATAAAATCAGGATTTCAGGATCCGAAACAAAAACGCCCCACAAGCTACATGGCAAAGTCGGTGCCATAGTTGTACGTGATGAGTTTGGCATAAAAGATGAAGAAATCCTTTCGGGCATTGCCCATCATTACGGATATCCGGAGATGACTGAATTTGAAGAAGTAATCTTCATTGCAGATATATTTGACAAGTTGTGTCAGCTGGGATATAAGCCTTCAATAGATGAAATATTGTCAAAAGTAAATGCCGATGAAGCAATAATATATATACTGGGCTTTGCTTTAAGGTATCAAAATGATGTTCAGCTGAAAGTAGGTCCGGAAGTGACCATGATATATGATTATGTCATGCACAACAGATTTTACGGAAACAGCAATGGTGATGATTCGAAGGTATTTGCAAAGAGTCGATTACCGGTTTACGGCGATGAATTATTTGACAAGATCTTTTACACTTATGTTAATCACAGCGTTGATATTGACAGCGCCCGAAACATACGTGACCTCGGCGGATATCATACCTATGATGGCAAGACTGTAAAAAAACACATGCTGATAAGAAGCGGTGGGCTCAGCCATCTGACAAAAGAGGACGCAAATAAGTTCAAGCAGATGGGGATAAGTCACATCATTGATTTCCGGGGAGAAAACAAACGGACTGCAGAGCCTGATGCCAATACGGAAGATTTTATCAATGTGGTGTGTGAACTTAAAACCATACGGACACAGTCTTATCAGGAAAATCTTATAGAAGAAGCCGCAGGGCTCGAAGTAGACCGCCTTTACGGATATGCATGGATGAACGGAGAATTCCTTAGAGGATTGGATATTGAGCAGATGTATAAGGACAGTCTTCAGCTTGAGGATGCTGTGCAGCATTTGCGCGATATGCTGTATATACTTATAAGTGACGATTGCACAGGAGCTATACTCCATTGCAAAGACGGAAAGGACAGAACCGGTATCGCTGCGACAATTATATTGACAGCACTCGGCGTATATGATGAAGAGGTGCTCCTCGACTATATGGCTTCGGCAATTCCGGAGTATGTTCTAAGCGAAATATATGATGATTATTTCACATTCCGCAAATACGATGAAGAGATAATTGTAAATTCCAGACGCGAAAAAAGCGTTGATTACAAACTGTCCATGGCAATTGAAGAATGGTTCGTAGAAAAATACGGTGATGTGGACAATTACTTGCGTACGATTTTGAAGTTGGATGATGATTTTGTTTGTCGATTCAGAGAAAAATTTTTAGAGGAACGCTGACACATGGTGTGTCATCTTAAAAAGGAGTGTAAGACTGTATGAATTATCTGCAAAAGCTTGGGAAATCACTGATGCTTCCTGTTTCAGTGCTACCTATATGCGGTATTCTCATGGGAATAGGATATCTGTTGTGCCCTGAGGCGATGCAGGGAGGGGACATTGCAGGCGCACTTCCGACGGCAGGACTTGTTATGATAAAAGCAGGCGGTGCTATTATTAACAACATGTCATGGCTTTTTGTATTGGGCGTGTCGATCGGCATGTCTGATGATAAAAACGGCGCCGTATGCCTGGCCGGTCTGGTGAGCTGGCTGATAGTTATTACATTACTCTCTCCCGAGGTTGTTTCGCTGATTATCACAGACCTTACGGAAACATCGACCACATATCTTGCATTTTCCAAAATACAGAATCCTTTTATCGCAATAATGTGCGGAATTCTCGCCTCAACCTGTTATAACAGATATAAGAAAACCAAGCTGCCGGATTATCTGGCTTTTTTCAGCGGCAGGCGGTTTGTAGTAATAATATCCACAGTTATGACCCTTTTACTGGTGGTCGTACTGGCTATAGCATGGCCGATACTATTTGGCGGGCTGATTGTATTAGGCAAAGCAATATTGAATCTTGACGGTGTTGGAGCAGGTCTGTATGTATTTTTAAACCGCCTGCTGATACCGCTGGGCCTTCATCATGCACTGAATAATGTCTTCTGGTTTGATACTATTGGTATCGGAGATCTTACAAACTTCTGGGCCGGAAAAGTATCAGCTGACGTGGGCTGGGATCTTGGCATGTACATGTCAGGCTTCTTTCCTTGCATGATGTTCGGAATTTGGGGCGCAGCGCTTGCGATGATAAAAAACGCAAAGCACAAAGCCAAAATCAAGGGTATGCTCCTGTCAGCTGCAATATGTGCATTTATTTGCGGCGTCACAGAGCCCTTTGAATTCATGTTCATGTACGCGGCATTCCCGTTATATGTCATATATTCTTTACTGTACGGTATATTTACAGTCATAGTGTATTATGTAGGATTTCGTGCAGGCTTTTCTTTCTCGGCAGGAGCGACTGATCTGCTGTTTTCTTCTTCCCTTCCGGCATCGCAGAATACATGGATGATAATTCCGCTCGGGATTGCAGCATTTGCGGTGTTCTTCTTTGTATTTGACTTCGCGATAAAAAAATTCAATTTTGTCACGCCGGGGCGTGAGGATGAAGCAGAAGGGGTTATAAAATCAAGCGTTTCCGCTCCTGCAATAGGAAATAGTGATACAGATAAAGCGCGAGCATTAATAAAAGCCCTTGGCGGAGCCACCAACATTACAGGCATAGATTGCTGTGCAACAAGACTTCGCATGCAGCTTAAAGACAGCGCGCTGGTCGATAAAACGGCATGTAAAGCCGCAGGCGCCTTTGGCGTTGTAATTCCGAATTCCGAATCCTGCCAGGTGATAATCGGTGTGTCCGTGCAGCAGGTATGTGATGCGATGCAAACCTGCTTGTCTGAACCTCAGGATAGTAGCAAAAGAGTTCATGTTAATCATACGGATATAATTGTCGGACAGAACAGAGATGACGGAATCGATGCTGACAGTTATCAAATAAAGGATCCTTCGGGTATCCATGCAAGACCGGCAGGAAAGATTGCCACTATTTCCGGCAAATATGCCTGTGAGATAAAACTCATATCAGCGGATCGTGAGGCTGATGCCAAAAGTATATTGAGTATTATGAGTTTGGGCATCAAACCGGGGGATGTTATAAAAATAACAGCATCCGGAGAAGATAAAGAATCGGCAGTAACTGAAGTAATGAATTACATAAGGAATAATCTGTAGAAAAATATGAGAAAAGAATCAGCAAAAAAAGGAAATGGCGGACAGGGGATAGGAACTATTTTACATTTTTCAAAGTTCGTATCTCCGGAAAAAAGAATAACAACTGATGTTCGGGAAGAACATATCAGATTCGAAGAAGCGATGCGCAAAGCCAACGAGTCATATAAAGAAAAGCAGGCAATAATGCAGCAAAAAGATGATTCTAAGGCGGCTGACATTATAGAAGCGCAGCAGATGATGCTTAATGATGATAGCTTTCGCAAGGCTGTCATAGCCTGTGTCGATGCGGAGCACTTTGCAGCACCCTATGCAGTATTTACCGCCGGGGAGGCATTTGCAGCTGAGCTTGAGCATTCAGACAGTGAATACCTACGTGCAAGAAGCGCCGACATCAGAGCTGTGAGCAGAAAACTGATAGATATCCTTCAAGGAACAGATACAGAAGTGTATGTTACGGAAGATTCCGTAATATATGCCGACGATCTCTCCCCGGAAGAATTATTGTCTGTTGATAAAAAGTATATAAAGGCAATTATTACAAATAAAGGTTCAGCTGTTTCACATACCGCTATACTTGCAGGGACATACGGTGTACCTTATCTTTTTGGCGTAAATGCGGACGTAATACCTAAGACAGGGACGGCTGTAATAGTCGATGGAGATGCCGGAATCATGATAATCGATCCGGATGAAGAGACGAAAAAAGCGTATGAAAAAGTAATTCGTGAGTCCGAAGAGAATATGAAAGAAGGAGACGATAATCTCCCGGTAAAGCTCTATGCAAATATTGCCGGACCGGATGATCTGGAACTTGTAGTTAAATACGGTGCACAGGGAATAGGTCTTTTCAGAACGGAGTTCTTATTTATGAACAGGGCGACATTGCCGACAGAAGATGAGCAGTATGAGATATACAAACAGGTTGTGCAGGCTATGCAAAACAGAGAAGTAATAATCCGCACAATGGATATAGGGACCGACAAAAAGACGGAATGTTTGCCCATGCCTGATGAAGAAAATCCCGCTTTGGGAAAACGTGCATTAAGAATATGTCTGGATGATACGGAACTATTCAGAACCCAGTTGAGAGCTTTGCTGAGAGCAGCAAAATACGGAATACTCAAGATTATGTATCCGATGATTGCGTCGGCCTGGGAGATAAATGAGGCCAACAATCAGCTGAAAATTGCCGCACAAGAGCTTGCAAGTCGTAACGAAGAGTATAAAATCCCCGAATGCGGAATTATGATAGAAACACCGGCAGCGGCTATGTGCAGTGACGAACTTGCAGGAATGGTAGATTTCTTCAGTATCGGAACCAATGATCTTACTCAGTATACGCTGGCCGCTGATAGACGCGGAGTAGGAATGGAGAGGTATTTTAACATTCGCCATGAAGCGGTCTTCAGACTAATAGAAATGACTGCTGCCAATGCACATAAGCATGGCATAACTGTAGGAATATGCGGTGAGTTGGGAGGAGATCCTGACTCAATATCACGCCTTGTTGCCGCAGGCATCGATGAACTTTCAATGTCACCCGGCAGAATTCCGCTAGCCAGAAAAGCCATAAAAGAATATATGGACAGTATAAGCATCAAGGAGACTTGTGAAGAAGTTGAAGTAACGGAATCTTTGACATCTCCGGCGGATGGATATCTTGTTCCGATGTCCGAAATACCGGATGAAGCTTTTTCATCAGGAGCAATGGGGCAGTGCATTGCGGTTGAACCTGACAATGGTATGATATACGCACCGTGCAGCGGAAAGGTTATTATGATAGCAGCTAGAGGGCATGCTATAGCCATACAATCAGATAGGGGTAAGAGAGTATTGATACATGCCGGAATAGATACCGTGAAGCTGAATGGTACCGGCTTTGATGTCAAGATCAGTGAAGGATGCCGCGTTGAGCAGGGAGAACTGATACTTATTGAGGATATTGACTATATCAAAAGTCAAGGCTTATCCCCGATGGTAATACTCTTAGACATAAGCAGCGACAGTGGGATAGCGAGCAAAATATAAATAAAAGAAGAAGAAAACGAACAGGATTAAATACCTGCTATATTTTTAATAGATATCGACTTATTTTCAGTTTGCTGACAAGGAATATAATCAGGAATGATAAGGCAAGATCTATAAGGTAAACAATAGCTAAACGTGAAAAAGAAGTAACATATATAATTCTTGTCAAGACAAGAATTATAGGTGAATGTATCAAATACACCCCGACAGTAAGCGGGCAAACATATTCAATAAAGCGCGAAAGTCCGTTGCCGAGAGAGAGCCTAAGTACAAACGAGAAGAAAAGTGCGACAAAAGTAATCAGGAAAATGCTATCGTAGAATCGTTCGGGATACAAATCATGAAATACATGTTCCGCAACTATTCTCCAGAAAAAAAGCCATGCTGCAAGCGCAACTATAGTAAGGAACCCGTGAAGCCACAAAGGAAGCTTTGATTTAACAACTCTGACAATATCGGGCATGAATGAACCCAGTAGTGCATATTGAATCCAACTCCATACTCTGAAGGTTAATGTAAAATACTCCTGAACAGATTTACCAAGAGCATACGATGTAATTTGCATAGCTATACCGATAAGCAATACTGACAGCCATACAATTACCCGGTTTAGATTATGCTTTTTTATTATGTAGGCGAATACGTAAACGAGTATCAAAGCACCGAGATACCAGAGAACAACAAAAGAATCGTTACGTATTTCTCCGGCAAGTGCGTGAAGAAATTTATTCGGAAGATTTGCCAGAATACTTAAAAGATTATATTCCGCATTGAGAATAATTGAGAGTACTGTCTGATATACTTCGTATACAATTGTCCAAAGGGCAGCTAGTCTGATAATTGATGCAATCTTGTGCGCCACATATTCAGATGATATCTCACTTTTGCTAAATAAAGTATAACCTGTAGCCATCATAAAAAACGGAACAGAATAATATAAAAAAGCAATCAACATGCCGTTGAAGAAAATATAAGCCGTTTCACTGATAAACAGAGTATGTATAAGTGCTACTCCGCAACAGGCGATTATCTTTGCTAGATCAAGATTCACATTTCTTTTTTCTAATGACATTAACCAGACACCTCATTTATGTCAATAGCGTATCACAGGTAAAGCAACATAGCCATAACGATGATATATATCAGTGTAAGTAGCCCCAATATTTTATCGTGAAGCAGTACTTCTACCGGGTCACCGTCAGAGTCACCTTCTATATCGTAACTATAGCGAAGAGTTATAATAATAAAAAGCGGTACTGTGAGAAAAACATACTCTGTCCCATATAGTTCAGCTGTACTTTCGCTCATACTCCAAAGTGCATAAAAAACATCAGCAAGTGCAAGACACACATACATGTTTTTGTCAAGAAAAGAAGCAGGGTATGCGCGCAGCACATCGCGCGCGGAATCACCGCTTTTTTTCTGTTCACCACGTCTCTTTCCGAGAGCCAGGAAAAATGAAAGCGAAATTACTGTAAGATAGAGCCAACCGGATATACTGACACCGGATATTACAGAACCGTAAATGATACGAATCACATATCCTGAAACAAGAATGACCACATCAAGAATAGCGATGTTCTTAAGGCCGAGACTGTAGGCAATATTTAAAATCATATATATAACGAGAACAAGAATCCCGGTTAGATCCGATGCAAAAGTATTTAAAAACAGACCAAAAATGAACAGGCATGTGGCAAACACTAAAGCGTTTTTGGAGGAAATTGCACCTGCCGCAATTGGCCTATCGGCTTTCGCAGGGTTGAGCCTATCACGCTTGGCATCATTCACATCATTTATGACATATACTGCAGAAGATACGAGGCAAAATGCCAGAAAACCAAACAGTGTGTGAAAGGCAATGTCACCAGAGAAAAACATTCCGCTGCAAAGCGGAGCTGCAAGTATCAACAGATTCTTGATGTAATGCGGTATTCGCATAAGTTTCAGATAGCTTCGCATAGTATCTCCATTATATCGGATAGTAGGTGACGGCAAAATCTATCATATCATAGATTGCCGGAATGTTATATATAATGCTGCAGATGACAAAAGCAGCGGTCGTGATTGGAACGAGCACTTTGCAATGGAACTTTTCTTCGATTTTCACTATGAGCCTGAACAGTAACACAAGATACGCCCAACCGAAATACAGCGCGTATAAAATGCCGCCATTCTCGTTCGCACCCATCTCAAACACAAGTAAAAATACTGCTGATATAACTGCCCAGTAAAATGCTATTTGGCAGAGGCGGTCATGTCTGTTTACTAAAAAGCTGATACATACTAACGAAAGTATTATGATACCACAGATTGAAACAGGCCCGGGAAGCACTTGCCATGAATAATGCTCTATGAAACCATATTGATCATGAAATGTGGAATATATTTCACTTCCCAGTTCCGGAGAAACGGAATTTAACCACACCATAAGGTCGTCATATAAATGCCAGACTCCAGATGCAGGTGCGATAAAGAATCCTTGTATCATTAACGTGAATTGGCGAAATGCTTCAGATAGGATTCTGCTATTTTTAAAAATGCCGTCGGACGCGATTTTAAGGACAACGCTACTTAGCATACACAGATTGAAAAGTCCGCCTGTAAGAGCTGCACTAATAAAGGCAAGTCCGGATTTGAACATATCTGAAAACCATTTTCCGAAATGCTTTATAGGATGATGTTCTGAACTCCATGGCGTGAGAGCAAGGCTTGAAATCATGCTTCCGCCAGCACCGATAAGTACGAAATTATCAGCCCTCTTTTTTTCAGAAAGCTGATATACAAAAAGCATTAGCCAGAAGTAAACCACTATATACTGCTCAATCATAACTGAAAAGAGCATGTATGAAAATGCAAATGTTGTTATCAGCATAAAGCATATGCGTCGGATAGTGGTTATAGTGGCTGTCTTCGCAAGAAGAAAATTCGCAGTTAAAAGCAGTAACACTTGAGCATATTCAGGAAACAGATATTTTGCTTGAGGGATGAAGGAAAAAATATTGCTGATGAGATATGCGGCTCCTGTAAAAGGCGCGGCAAATATTGCAAACATGAATTGATGCCTGTCATTTGCCCAGTGTACTAATTTTAGCAAAGCATTTCCTTGACTGACTATAAGAGGACCATCAGAAGTGTAGATGATATCACTCATCATCTCACCATCTTTCCAGAAAAATGCATTGCTGTTGCTGTATGCGTAGGTGACGACTGCACAGGTGCATAAGAATATTATCAGATACAAAATTAATTCAAAGAGCTTACAGTCAGACAAGATTTTGCCTTCAGAAAATATAAGTTTAAGCTTTTTGAAAAATGCACAGCATAGGATATATACAGAATATAGGGCGCACAAAGCGACCAAAAGGCTGACAGCCACATCAGCATAGTACCTGCTGATGCCAAATTCATAAAAAAGAATATCTGATGCACGTATTCCAAGTCCGGATCCTGACTGCATCGGGATAAATGCTTGATATCCGTAAAGACAAATCCCGAGAGCGGTTATCAGCGAAAAAAGACGCATTCCAATGGAACAATTCTGCTTCAGTTCAAAGATATCAGCAGCTTTGCCTGCAAAGAAAAGGCAGAACAAAAACTGAAGCGCAACGAAGACGCAACCGATTTTTGTAAGCGGTATTTCCAGCGCAAGAAGTGCACCCAGTGAAATAAAAAACACGGGGTGGGACTTGATCTGCGAGAGGGTGAATTTTATCTTTTCGGAAATGTGCACAGCGCCTCCAAGCTTTAAAGATACAATAGAATAAATATACAGCAAATCTATTTTCCGGTCAATCAGTGTATGTGCGAACATCAGAGATGGACTTAGGAATAACTCACTGTTTTATTAAATAAAGTCTTTCAGGTTCTTCGAGAAAAATGTATAATATTTCTCGGAGAAAAATATGCCACAGGACATTCAGAAAGCAAAAGCCTCAGTATCAAGGCATGAAGAAAAATATCCAATAAGTTTTGCTCAATTTACAGGTCTGTTCAATGACCTGTCATCTGTACTTGTGCCAGACCCGCATAATCACGGCACAGGCTATCTAATCAGATCCGTATATTTTGACGATTATTATGACTCATCATTCTTTGATAAAGTCGATGGAAATAAAGACAGAGCCAAGCTAAGGCTTCGCATATATTCCCCGAGCGACAAGGAAGTCAAGCTGGAGCTTAAGAGTAAGCACGCCGATGCTCAAAGGAAGGATACCATCGCTATATCAAGGGCTGATGCAAGTCGCATGCTACGCGGAGATTACAGCTTCTTCGGCAAGTATGACGGTTTGGAAGACCTGCTGCTATCCAACGGCGTGTACATGGGAGGAATGCGCCCGGTGGTGTTTATTTCCTATAAGCGGCTGGCATTTATGCATCCGCTCAATGATATCCGCATCACTTTGGATAGCGATATACGCTCTAATGAAACAGAGTTCAACCTGTTTGGCGAGTCGCCGCTTTTGTATCCTGCGACCGATTACTATGAATCCCTGCTTGAGGTAAAATACAATCATTTCCTGCCGGCATACATATCTGATGTGCTGGCAAAATATGAGCTAAACCGAGAAGCATACGGAAAATACACACTGTCACGACGTCTGTTTGAGAACACGATATTCTGATTTGTAAAACAGGAGAAAATATATGAAAGACTTTATTGCCAACGCACTTTATGAAAGTGCAGTAACCGTAGAACCGAGACATGCAATCCTGCACATGCTTGTTGCGCTTATTCTCGGCTTCGTAATTTATCTTGTATATAAGTACACCTTTAATGGTGCGGCGTACAGCAAGAAGTTCAACATAACGCTCATCATGCTGTCGCTTATAACCACTATGGTTATGAACATACTTGGTAACAGCATAGCGCTCTCGCTTGGTATGGTCGGCGCATTATCTATAGTACGTTTCAGAACGGCCATCAAGGATCCGAGAGACACGGCTTACATATTCTGGGCAATAACAGTCGGACTCGGCGCAGGTTCAGGCAACTACTTTATGGTTATCCTCGGAACCCTCGTTATTGCAATAGTCGCATTTGTGGTAAATAAAGGGATAAAGGAAGATGACAGCTATATCCTGATAATCCGTTGCAACGGCAAAGCCGCAGAGGAAGTTCGCCGTAATGTTGTGCATCTGTTCCCCGTGTGCCGTACACGTAGCGAGACAGTTACAGACGAATACATAGAGATGGTATATCAAGTGAAGCTCAAGAAGAACTCAAAAGCATCTAATTGTGAGCGCATCCAGCGGATAGAGGGAGTTACATTTACCAGCCTTGTGGCACGCAACGGTGAGACACTCGGATAATCATAGGAGTCTGATATGTTCAAGAAAAGACTAAGAATACTCCTGCCGGTGCTGGCGGCCTCCATGTTGGTTGCGTTTCTGCCTGCCTGCAGTGATATCGGAAAGGTAAAGCTAAAAGAAGGCGAGCCGGTCATAAGCGAAGTTATGACCTCAAATTCTAATGTGCTCATCCACGATAAGCTGGGTAGCCCCGACTGGATAGAATTATACAATCCCGGAAGTGCGGACATAAACCTTGAAGGTTATGTTCTCCGAAATCCGGGCAAAGTAACCGTGTATTATCAATTTCCCGATGTCACACTAAAGGCCGGGGAATATTTGATAGTATATTGCTGTGACGGCCAGAAGGCACCGGAAGAGCTCTGCACCGGATTCAATCTTTCAAAAGAGCAAGCGACGGTAGTGCTTATGGATTCGCATCTTTTGACTATACAGGAGCTCAATATACCTGAACTGCACACCGATGTCAGTTACTGCCTGACAGACGGAACGTATAAGTACTGTATGACGCCTACGCCCGGGGAAGCTAATACGGGTTTGATGAGTGATGATCCAAATGAAATCTCAGAAGAATTCACAGAAGCCGGTATCATAATAAATGAAGCAAACAGTCAGTGGGTTGAGATATTTAACGCCTCTGATGAGACTTGCGATCTGTCAGCATACCGTCTGTCGGACAATCCCTCAAAGCTCAGTAAATGGGCATTTCCCCAGATTACACTTGAGCCTGGTAAGTATCTCGTGGTTAATATGACAGGCAGCGGAGATTTATATACCAACTTCAGTATTGGCGCGGATGAAGATTCAATATACTTATCTATAGCCGGAAAAGTGGTTACGGAATTTGATGTGAGTGGTATTTACGATGGTATGTCCGTAGGGTTCAATAGTGACGGCGATAAAGTATATTTCGGCGAACCTACTCCGGGCGCGCCTAACTCGGATAAGTATTATCACACATTAACGCTTGAACCCATGACTGAGTCTGACCCTGTTAAGATAAATGAAGTTCTCCTTAAAAATAAGTATTCACTGATAGATGAGAACGGAGCCAGAAGCCAGTGGGTTGAACTATGGAATTCTTCAGCTTCTCCGGTAGCACTCCATTCATATTATCTGTCAGATGATCCGAACAATCCAATCAAATGGCAATTACCCGACGAAGTTCTTCCGGCAGGCGGATACAAGATAGTGTTTATGACTTCAGAGTTGCAGGATGAGAATCACACCGGATTTTCAATAGGCAAAGGCGAGCCCGTTATACTGACGGACTTCGCAGCAATGCGTTCTCAGAAAATTGAGATTCCGGATTCTAATCGACAGGATAATGTATCTTACGGCATTCAGGACGGAGAGTGGAAATATTTCGGCAAGTCTACACCCGGCATGCCCAACACAACTCACGGAACAGAAACTGCGCAGAATGTTCAAAAATTTGATCCGAACTCATTGTATATTTCTGAAGTGTGTGCATCGTCCGCGCCAAGAAGCGGTGACGCTGACTGGATAGAATTATATAACGGAACAGAAGATGAGATAGATCTGTCAAACTATTATCTGTCCAATGATTTAGATAATCCCAAGCTTTGGAATATGGTAGGTACCATTTCCCCAAAGAGCTATAAGGTTGTATCTGTTACTTCAAAAGCAGGAGAGAGAACTGCAAGTATGGCTCCTTTCGGAATATCACAGTCAGGAGAGGAACTGCTTATTACTTCAAGCAGCGGCAGGGTAATAGATTTTTTTGATTCAGGTGCTCAACGCTACGGGGTCACCAGCGGAAGAGCACCCGAAGATTATTCCGGCGACAGAGTGTTCTTTACTTCGAGTAGCCGTGGAACTGCAAACCCCACCGGTATAGCGGGATATGCTCCTGCTCCTGTATTCTCCAAAGACGGAGGTTTCTACACCGAGAGTGTCACAATTGAAATCATAGGCGAAGGTCGCATTTATTACACTACAGACGGCACGGATCCCACAGAAAACTCTACGCTGTATACGGGGCCGATAACCATATCAAAAAATACTCCGCTCACTGCAAGAGCATACGCTGACGAACTTATTAAGAGCGAAAAGGTAGTGGCGACGTATCTGTTTGAAGATAAGCACACTTTGCCGGTGTTTTGCATGACAATAGCCCCGTCCGACTTTGATGCCATTTACCAGAATATTAACAAACGTACGGGTATAGTCATAGAGCGCTCATGCTATATGGAATATTATGAGGACGACGGCAGACTCGCTACATCATTTCCTGCCGGAACTCGCGTATCGGGAGATTCAACAAGGGATTTGGATCAGAAGTCGCTCGGCATATTCCTTCGCAGCGGCTATGGGCAGACTTCGGTCACCTATCCCTTCTTTGATGATTACGATATCAAGGAGTTCAGCTCGCTCGTAATCAGGCAGGCGGGGCAGAACTATAATGGTGCCAGGATGGCAGATGTTTATACGAGCATGATAGCCAAACGCTTCAATACCGACTATGCCGAATCAAGATTTGTTATACTTTATGTCAACGGCAGGTACTGGGGCATATATGACCTCAAGGAGAATCAGAACGAAGATTTTTTTGAATCCAGATACGGTATCGATGGTTCGCAATCTAATATAGTACGCCGCAATTATCACAGGCTTGCGGGGGACTACAGTAGGATTTTGTCTGTGTATGATTACGCACAATATACTGATCTTAGTATTCAATCTAACTATGAGCAGTTCTGTAAATGGGTAGATACGGATGCATTTATTGACCATATTATCATGCAGACTTATTGTGGCAATATTGATATATTCAACCAAAAGTATTGGTGGATGGATGATTTGTCGGTGAAAATAAGACCTGTATTTTATGACCTGGATTATGGTTTCGTATATGCGAGCGCTGACATACTGGCGGATTATTTTTCCGGCGCGGGAGTTCCTTCGGCGGACGGTTCGCTTACGAATATGTGGATACCGACTGCTTTATTGAAAAATGCCGGCTGGAAAAATGAACTGATTACCCGAATGGCCGAAGCGGTCAACCACGGCTTTGATGACGCGCTTGACATATTTGACGAGATGGCAGCGCAGCTGGAACCTGAGATGGCAAGGCACATTAACCGCTGGCATGCTCCGTCAAGTATGGATTCGTGGCGGAACTCCGTCAAAAGTATGCGTAATTCGGTCGCTGCCAGAAAAGAAAATATGATGAAATATATGAGGAACTTCTTTGCCCTGTCTGCAGATCAGATGCATGAGCTGTTTCCGGATTACTATTAGAAAGGAAGGAAAGAGATGAACGAGATAAAATGTCCTAAATGCGGAGAAATTTTCCAGGTGGATGAGAGCGGATATGCCAGCATTCTGCAGCAGGTCCGTGATGTCGAGTTTAATAAAGAAATAGAGCGCAACCGTCGTGATTTCAGTGAAAAACAGGAAAATGCTCTGGCGCTTGCACGTATGGAGCAGGAGAAGAGCCACAACGAAGAACTCTCCAAGAAGGAAGCTGCTATTCGAGAAAAGGAACATGAGATTGAGCAATTAAAGGCACAACTTGATAAAGCCGAGACCGAGAAAAAGCTTGCTATCACTGAAGCCGTCACCGAGAAAGAAAAGGAACTGGCCGAGAAAGGTAATGAAATCACTAAACTATATGGAGATATTGAGCTTCAGAAGAAGGAAAGTGACATTAGAGAGAAAAACCTAATTGAAAAGCACAAAGGTGAGCTTCAACTGCGCGAAGAAGAGATTGAACGCCTAAAGGATTTTAAAGCGAAGCAATCAACCAAGATGGTAGGTGAAAGTCTGGAACAATATTGCCAGAATCAGTTCAATTCCATTAGAATGACGGCTTTTCCGAATGCATATTTTGAGAAAGACAATGAAGTATCATCTTCCGGCAGCAAAGGCGATTTTATATTTAAAGAATCAGTGGATGGTACCGAGTTTATATCCATCATGTTTGAGATGAAGAACGAGATGGATACCACTGCAACAAAAAAGAAAAACGAAGATTTCTTTAAAGAACTGGACAAGGACCGTAAAGAAAAGCACTGCGAATATGCAGTACTTGTAACACTTCTTGAGGGCGATAATGACTTTTATAACAACGGAATAGTTGACGTGTCATATAAATATCCTAAAATGTATGTTGTTCGTCCGCAGTTCTTTATACCACTTATATCACTCCTTCGCAACGCGGCACTGAATTCACTGCAGTATCAGAAGGAACTTGCAATTGTGAAGAGCCAACAGATGGATCTTACGAATTTCGAAAATAATCTTGAAGAATTTAAAAGCAGTTTTTACACGAGTTTTTCTCATGCAAAAGAACGTTACGATGATGCTATTAAAGGAATAGATGATACTATAAATAAACTTCAGAAGATCAGAGATGCATTGGTAAAATCGGAAGATCATCTGAGTACAGCAAATCGAAAGATTGAGGACGTCAGTGTTAAAAAACTGACCAAGAATGCGCCTTCAGTTAGACAGGCATTGGAAGACATGCAGGCTAAGAAATAAAAATGAAACACATATTGCTTATCAGTGACACACACGGAAAAACCGAGAAGCTGGAAAAGATTCTTTCAGATGTTACATTTGATGCGGTTTTGCATATGGGTGATATCGGAAGACAGGAAGACGAGATTCAAAAGCTTGTCTTCCCGAAGCCCATTGATATAGTTAGAGGTAATTGCGATCTTTTTTCCGATTCTACCGACAAGCTTGTCACATCATTTGAAAAAGTCACTGTATTTGCCACACACGGACATATATACGGCGTAAATTACGGCCTCGATCGCTTGGTGTACGCTGCAAGCGAAGTCGGCGCATCTGTGGCAATATACGGACATACCCATGTTCCGCTGGTTACATATGAAAACGGAATTCTTATTGTGAATCCGGGAAGTTTATCGCGTCCGTTGCAGATAGGCGGGCGCCCGACATACGCTATTCTCACAATAGACGAAGGAAGCGCAAACGCGGAAATATATGAAGTAAAATGAACAAAGGAGTTTACAAATGAAATGGGTTTCTTTGGGACGTAACTGTGAAGTCTCTTTTCAGATTCAAAAATATGTAGGTGAAGAATGGGAATCCAGTCTTTTTTCTTGGGCTTATATATTAGATGATTCCCTTCTAATTCCGGCGCTGAATAATCCGGAGGATCTTTTTCAAAATGAATTTCATTTTCATCCGCCTACAAATGATATGTTTTATGATGAAAAATATCAGATTACATTTCACGGCAGAACTCCTAAAGATGAGATGCTTGATGAAAACAATCAGATCATCAACATAGAAAAATATAATTCTACCGTAGATGAGCTTAGGAGCAGAATTGCCCATTTAACCTCAAAGTTCCGCGCAAATTTGGCATCAGATGTACCTACGGCATATATTTACAAACTGATGCTGTATAATTCAGATGAGAATTATATTCAGGATAAGATTGCATTTATAAAAGACTTGTATGCATGGTTTCAAATACATAAGTCGGGTTCTAATTGGAAACTCATTATAGTAGTTGAAAAATCTTTCAAAAAATACTTTTCCGCTCTTTCCGATTCACAACTTATTATAGAAACAGTTTCTTATTTTGCGCCTGATTCTGATACGTTAAATGGCGCAGATACGAAAAATTGGAACAGAATATTCAGACTTGTAGAGAAACAACTTGATTCCAAGAGGAATTCGCACAAACTCACTGCCAAAATTTTCTCATTTCTTCGAATGGGAAAATAGCAAAAATAGCTTTTGTGTTATAAAATCTTCGTTTATAAGGAGGACTTCTCATGCAGTACGTAACATTATCAAATGGCGTTAAGATGCCGCAACTGGGTTACGGCGTATTTCAGGTATCACCGGAAGAGTGTGAGAGATGCGTGCTTGATGCATTGAAGGTCGGATATCGCTTAATTGATACCGCCCAGAGTTACGGCAATGAAGAAGGCGTCGGAAATGCAATGAAAAAATCCGGCATTCCCAGAGAAGAGTTATTTATCACCACCAAGATGTGGCTTGAGTGGTACGGCTACGAAAAGACCCTTGCAGCAATGCAAGAATCAATGCGAAAGCTTCAGACGGATTATATAGACCTTGTGCTACTGCATATGCCTTATGCAGATATATACGGGACATGGAGAGCCCTGGAAGAGCTGTATGAGCAAGGAAAAATCCGCGCCATCGGCATATCAAATTTCTACGCCGATCGTATGGTGGATCTTGCCACCTATGCGAGAATAAAGCCCATGGTCAATCAGCTGGAGATGCACCCGCTTAATCAGCGAAAAGATATAAGAAAATGGATGGACAAATATAACATTCAGCTTGAAGCGTGGGCACCGATCGGCCAAGGAAAAGGCAATCTGATAACAAATCCGGTGTTGAATGAAATCGGTAAAAAATACGGAAAGACCAACGCACAGGTAATGCTTCGATGGCACATGCAAAGCGGCGTTGTAGCAATTCCGAAATCTTCACATATAGAACGCATGGAAGAAAACCTGAACATTTTTGATTTTGAACTTAGCGCCGAGGACATGGAAGCAATAGACGCTATGGACACAGCTACCACTTCATTTTTCATGCATGATGAGCCGGAGGCGGTTGAGATGTTTTACCGCCTAATCGATGAAAAAAAGAAACAGCGCGCAGAAAGAGAAAATAAAACCAATTAAATGCTATTACTAAACGGATCAAATATAACCAAATCGTTTTCCGGGGAGACGCTTTTTGAAAACGTCTCTTTCTCTGTGTACGATTCTGACAGGATAGGATTCGTCGGGGTAAATGGCGCGGGAAAATCCACTTTATTTAAGATTATTACCGGCGCCTTGGATTATGATAGTGGTGACATCACAAAAAGCAAAGAAACAAGGATAGGCTATCTCGAGCAATACCCAATCTCTGACAGCGAAAGAACCCTGTTTGATGAGATACTTACGGCATTTACAGAAGTTGTTGAAATTGAAAAACAGCTTGCAGGAATTGATGCGGATATAGTATCGCAGACCGGCGACATAAACGCACTGATAGAAAAACAACATACGCTGCAGGAAAGATTTGCCGAGCTTGAAGGCCCGTTTTACAAAAACAAAATCAGAAGTGCATTAATCGGGCTCGGATTTTCGGAAGAAGACTTTCAGACACCGGTTGGTAAGTTGTCAGGCGGACAGAGAACGCGCGCCGCACTCTGCAAAATACTTCTTTCAGACACTAATTTATTGCTGCTTGATGAGCCGACCAATCATCTGGATATAGATTCTGTTGAATGGCTAGAAGAATTCTTATCAAACTACAAGCATACATTTATTGTTATATCCCATGACAGATTTTTCCTGGACAGAGTAACCAATAAGACATTTGTCCTGGAAAATAAACATTTCCGCACTTACAGCGGCAATTACAGCTCTTATATTGCTCAAAGAGAACTCGAAAAGATGACAGAGCAGCGAAATTATGACCGCAGTATGAGCGAAATTCACCGCCTTCAGGCAGTGGTTGAACAGCAAAGAGTGTGGAAGCGCAAAAAGAATAAAAAGACGCATACGGTAGATAACACCTTAAAAGTTATTGAACGCATTGAAAATAGTTTATCTGAACCCGAGAAAGACCCGAAATCTATGAGGTTTCATTTTACGGCTTGTCAGGGCGGCGCAAAAAGAGCACTTGAAACCGAAGGCCTTGCTATGCAGTTCGGAGACAATAAGCTTTTTGAAAACGTAGACATGTTGGTTAAAAAAGGCGAAAAGGTCTTTTTGCTCGGCCCCAATGGATGCGGAAAAACAACTCTGATAAAAATCCTGATGGGACAATATCAGCAGATAAGCGGCAGATATAAGATAGGCGATAATACATATGTTGGTTATTACGATCAGCTCAAGGAAAATCTTCATAAAGAAAAAACAGTTATCGACGAGATATGGGACGAGCACCCTACATTAACTCAGACCGAGCTCAGAAACGCGCTTGCGGTATTTTTGTTCCAAGGCGATGATGTATTTAAAGAAATAAAACTGCTCTCCGGTGGTGAGCTGGCGCGAGTAGAACTTACAAAGCTCCTGCTGAGAAAAGTAAATCTACTCATTATGGATGAGCCGACCAACCATCTTGACATCGCTTCGCGAGAAGCCCTCGAAACAGCTCTGTCAGATTATGACGGAACGATGCTGATGGTATCTCATGACAGATATTTTATTAATAAATTGGCAGACAGAATCTTGTATTTGACCCCGAATGGCATCATAGAATACGAAGGTAATTACGATGCATATCTCACAGGCCGTCAAAATACCGTAAAGGAAAATAAACCGGCGGCGCCGGAAGAAGAAAAGGGCGCAGAATACAAAGAACGAAAACGCCGTGAAGCCGAGAAGAGAAAGACATTAAACAGGTTTGCCAAGGTTGAAAGTCTCATAGAAGAAACCGAGAATAAGATTGCAGACCTCACAAAAGAATGCGAGAATCCCGATATCGCATCTGATTATTTAAAGCTGGGAGAAATATCCTCGCAGATAGACTCCTTACGCGAGCAGCTTGATACCTACATGGACGAGTGGGAACAGCTGCAGACGATTATTGAGTGGGAATAATATGATAGAATATTTGACGTTGCACCTTTAAAAGAATATAATGTATCAAATACATCAAAATTGGATGAGGGGATAGTGAAAAACAAACAAATCAAATGGACTAAGTTTCGACATAGAGTAATCAAGGTGATTATTGAAATACTCGTTGGACCTGTAGTGTCCATCAAATATCATATTAAAATCGACAAATTTGCTGAGCAAGGTGATAGAAACTGGCTGATTCTGTCCAATCATCAAACTAAAGCGGATCAATTCTTTATTGGATTAGCTTTTAAAAAGCCCATATATTTCCTCTCACTTGAAGACCTTTTTTCAAAGGGAATAATTTCAAAAATTATTTCGTGGTTTGTTGCACCTATCCCGATATTAAAAGGAACCAGCGACACTAAAGCAGTCAAAACTTGCTTTAAGGTTGCTAAAGAAGGCGGGACCATAGGCGTTTTTCCTGAGGGAAATCGTACATATAGCGGCAGGACCTGTTATATAAAAGATTCCATAGCTTCATTGGCTAAAAAACTTGGCCTTCCGATAGCTATTTTTAAGATTGAGGGTGGTTATGGTGTAGCTCCGCGTTGGGCAGATGGTGTAAGAAAGGGCAAGATGCGTGCAGGCGTACGCCGCATAATTGAGCCGGAAGAATATGCATCTATGTCCAAAGAAGAGCTTTATGAGATTATTAACCGGGAACTTTGGGTGGATGAAGCAAAGGACGACGGTTCTTATTATGGAAAAGAGCTTGCCAAGGGCTTGGAGCGTGTCATATATGTCTGCCCCCAGTGCGGCTTGTCGGAATTCGTGACAAAAGGTGATTTGATAACCTGCAAGCATTGCGGAAACATACACAGATATCTTCCCAATAAACAATTAGAATCTTTAACGGGCGAGAGCCATTTCAAATATGTGGCCGAATGGTATGACTATCAGGAAGCTTTTGCGAGAAATTTGGACCTTTCTTCTTTTATTGAGACACCGATATATGAAGAAAAAGCCGATCTCTATAAAGAAATTATTTACAAGAAAAAGATTCTGCAGAAAAAAGCCGCTGATGTAAGAATATTTGCCGACAGATTGGAAATAGATGACAAAACAGTTATCTATTATGATGATGTAAAGGCAATGGCATGTGCGATGACACATAAACTCATTATTTATCACACAGACGGGATATATCAGCTTGTAGGGGATAAGAGTTTTAATGCCTTAAAGTACTGCAACATTTATTATCATACAAAATATATAAAGGAAGAACATCATGATGGAGAATTTCAGTTTTTGGGACTGTGAAGTATGGGGCACGATTAACCTTGTGGCCGTTTTACTGGGCAGCCTTTTAATTGCAAATTCATTTAAAAAAGTTATTCCGGCGCTTGAACGGTCGCTGATACCGTCATCAGTGTTTGGCGGAGCTATACTCCTCGCAATAGCTGTAATTTATGAAAAGATTACAGGAAATGTATTTTTCAATACAGAATTCTTCGGGGGAGATGGCACAGGCAAGCTTGAGATTTTGACGTATCATTGCCTTGCCTTGGGATTTATTGCTACGACGCTGAAGTCAACAAACGGTAAATTTGGCAAAAAAAGGACACGGGAGATATTCGATACCGGTATTACTACGGTATCAACATATCTGCTTCAGGGTTTTCTCGGCCTTGGGATAACGCTAATAGCGGCGCTGTTTTCAGATGAAATTTTTTCCGCAGCAGGAGTACTCCTTCCTTTTGGATATGGACAGGGTACCGGCCAGGCGCTTAATTACGGAAACATTTATGAGCAAGATTTTGCTTTTATAGGCGGAAGAAGTTTTGGTCTTACTATCGCAGCGCTGGGATTTATCAGTGCCAGCATTGGTGGTGTTATACATCTTAATATCCTTCGGAAAAAGGGATTAAAGTATGATTGGAAACACACGAATGATTCCGAGACAATTAAGCTCCAGGACATCCAGGGTCCAAATGAAATCCCAATGAACGGAAGCATAGATAAACTTACTATGCAGTTGGTATTTGTTTTTATTGCATACCTTATGGCATATGGTATGATGACATTGCTCGGTAATCTTGTCAGTTCCTTAAGATCTATTCTTTTTGGATTCAATTTCCTGTTAGGTGTTCTTGCGGCAATGCTGATAAAGGCGATAAACAATTTCCTGATGAAGAAAAATATTGTGAATCGTCAACACATCAGTCCTTTTTTGATGACACGAATCAGCGGATTTTTCTTTGATGTGATGATTATTGCCGGCGTTGCTGCAATACGTATAAATGTTCTGGAACAATACTGGATAGTAATTATTATTCTCGGTCTTGTCGGAGCATTTTCAACGTATTTCTATAACCATTTCATTGCCAAGACACTGTTCCCTGAATATGCCGAAGAGCAGTTTATGGCTACTTACGGAATGCTGACCGGAACGGCAAGTACGGGAATTATTCTTCTAAGAGAACTGGATCCTGAATTTTCCACACCGGCAGCGAGCAATCTTGTATACCAGAATTTCCCTGCGATGGTATTCGGATTTCCGATTATGCTTCTCGCAGCGCTTGCTCCCGATAGGCCAATCCTTGTATTAATACTTGTAATTGCTTTTTGGATAGTAATGAATATAATACTATTCAGAAATCA